>JALSGX010000250.1 GCA_026982535.1 Ghiorsea sp.
CACCATTAAAGATTGCTGATGTTGAGGATGCCCAACAAAGGATTTTGCAAGCTGTACGCAAGCTTGATGCTGATGGTACCATTTCATTAAATAGTGATGACATGCTATGAGTTTAGCACCATTGCCTACATCTGAGGTTACAAGCTTATACCAAGAGCAGAGTCATTTGCCTTACCCTGAGCTTAGGCAAAACACAAGCAGTGAAAAAAAACAGCCGAAAAAACAGAAGGAAAAGCAACAGCAGCAAGGTCATGCAGAACAACAGCGCTTGGCTGAGTTAGAGTCTATGTTAAGTGAAGCGCAAAGTAGAACCGCTTTGGTAGAGCAGCAAGCCTATGACAAAGCCTATGCGGCAGGAGAAAAAGCAGGTTTGGCTTTGGGAGAGAAGCGAGCCGAGCAAATTCTTGAAGTATTGGAGCATATGCGCAGCCAAGTTGAGCAGGAGTTACTGTGTTTACAGCAAAAGTCTGTTGAAGTAGTAACAGAAATGGCAGGCGTTATTATCAAAAAGATTTTGGATGATGATGCTCAGTATATGGAAAAAGTATTGGAAAAAACGATTCACCAATTATTGGCGCACCTTGATATTTCTGGGCAAAGCGTGGTTCTTTGTCTAAACCCTCGAGATTTGGACATGTTTAGGCGCATGCTTGAGATGCCAGAAAGTGTGCGGATTGAGCTGGATGAACACATGGCGCAAGGAAGCTGCCGAATTTTGTCTAAGCATCATGATACCTGGATTGAGCCTAAGGCTATGGTAGATAAAATGGTGGATCGAATGCAGCAGCAATTATTACGCTTATATAATGATGCAGAGTAAACAGGCTTCAGCATCAGCATTATGGCATGCAGAAAAGCGACAACATGCTTTTACTGGTTTGTCTTCGCTCAATCTTGCTGATGTGCGAGGGAGAGTATTTAAAGTATTGGGTCCGATGATTGAGGCAACAGGTGTGCAGCGTAGTATTGGTGAGGCTTGTGATATTCATACAACTTTAGGGCATGTGATTCAAGCGGAGATAGTTGGCTTTCGTGAAGATAAGACACTGATGATGCCTGTTGGCTCCACACGAGGTATTGCACCTGGTGATGCGATTTCAGTACAGGGTCGTGTACCTTCGATTCAAGTTAGTGATCATTTGTTGGGGCATGTGATTGATGCTTTGGGCAAACTAATAGATAGGCATGACTTTATTCCACGAGGAAAAAGTTATCCACTTTTTGGTGAAAAGCTAAACCCTTTACAGCGTCCTGTAATTGACACGCCCTTAGACTTAGGCATTCGTCTTATGGATACTTGTTTGCCGATGGGGAAAGGGTAGCGATTAGGCTTATTTGCAGGGTCTGGTGTGGGAAAGAGCATGTTAATGGGCATGTTGGCAAGAAATACCAGCGCAGATATTAATGTGATTGCTTTGGTTGGCGAAAGAAACCGTGAGGTTAAGGAGTTTATTGATGATGCGCTAGGGGAAGGCGCATTGGAAAAAACGGTGGTGGTGGTGGCAACCTCGGATATGCCACCTGTATTGCGTGTGCGCTCAGCACTTTTGGCAACCACGATTGCTGAAGTATTTCGAACTCAAGGTAAGCAGGTGATGCTGATGATGGATAGCTTGACTCGCTTTGCACAAGCCCAGCGGGAAATTGGTTTGATGCTGGGTGAGCCACCTGCAAGCAAAGGGTTTACACCCTCATGCTTTACCGCCATAGCAGAGCTTTTAGAGAGGGCAGGCTCGGATAAAAGCGGGGGTAGTATCAGTGCATTTTATACTGTTCTGGTTGAGGGTGAAGACTTGGCATCTGATCCAGTTGCAGAGTCTGCAATGGCTGTCCTTGATGGGCATATTGTGCTCGACAGGAAATACGCGGAGAGAGGGCACTATCCTGCCATTAATCTATTACAAAGTATAAGCCGTCTTGAGAGTAAGCTTAGTCCACCGCATATTCTAAAGGCGGCACGATCCTTGCGTAAAGATATAGCAATGTATGAACGCATGGAGGATATCATTCAAATGGGAGCTTACGAACAAGGTAGTAATCAACATTTGGATATCATTATTAAAAATATACCTCATATTCATGCTTTTATGCAGCAGGAGCCTAATGAGGTTTGTGCAAGGGCACATGCGGAGCGTGCGTTATTGGATGTTGTAGCTGCGAACAAGCCAATTTCGGCAATGTCAAATGCAGTGGAGGATGATTGATGAGCAAACATTCACCGCATCAATTGCTTGCTGAGATTGCAGAGCAGAAACGGGATAAAGAATCACAAATATTACGAGAGTTAAATCAGCATCATACCGAGCTTATGTATAAGCAGGTATCACGCAGTGAACAGCGTGCAAAGCTGATTGCACAGTATGAACAAATCATGCAACAGGGTGCCACAGCCACAGTATTGAGTATGCTGGTACAAAGTATTGATGAATCCGAACAAGCATTGGTGGACTTGTCATGTGAGTTGGCAGCCTTGGATATAGCGATTCGGCAGCAAAAGGAAAAGTGGATTGTGGCGCATAAGAAGTTTAAGTCGCATGAAAAGACACACCAACAAACACAAAGAAAAACAAAGAAGATGCTTCATCAAAAAGCGCAGTTGCTTCAAGATGAACAATTTGCCACAAAAGTGTTCAAACAAGAGGTATCGTCATGAGAAGGAAGTGGACTGTTGTTTGTTTAAGCATATTAAGTGTAGTTGCCGTGGGTAAGCTTGGTCTTGTTGTGGATTTGCAAAGCTTACAACATGAAAGGGTTGGACAAGCATTTTTGAATTCAAACAACAAAGTTTTAGCGGTTGAGCAGAAACAAGGATTACTGCAAGGTGGAGAATGGTTGTTCCAAGAGCTTATTCCATCTGCCCAGGCTGCGAAAACGATTACGCTACCAGAAGAAAAAATGGGGGACATTCAGGGTGCTCAGGTTGCAATACTTCGGCAAAGAGAGGCAGAACTTGAAGCGAAAAGCCAGAGCTTGGATGAACGAGAAAGTATGGTGGTGGATGCAGAAAAAAGAGCATCTGAGAAAATTGCTGCCTTGCAAGCATTGCAAACACGCATTGAAGCATTGTTGCAGCAAGAAGAAAGTATTAAAAGCAAGAAAATTAAGCGGTTAACATCTGTATATGAGGGTATGAAGGCAGAACGGGCTGCGCCTGTGATTGCACAAATGGACTTAAATATTGTAGTTAAAATGTTTTTGCGCATGAATGAAAAACAGGTGGGTAAAATTCTGTCCTTTTTGCCACCACAGAAAGCTGTGGTGATTAGTCAGGCGTTAACCCAGCGAGTTGCATCTTTGGATTAGCGGGTTTTCCAGTATTTTTGCATTTCAACATAAAGAAAGGATGCTGTCCAAGTGATTAAGACCAAGCCTGTGACAGCTTCGATACCGACAAGAAAGCGTAGCTCACCATGGGGTTCAATATCACCAAAACCAAGGGTGGTGAATGTTGTAAATGAAAAATATGCAGCATCAATCAAACTGCCATTGTAGTTCCCATCCAGATAGCCCCATCTTTCATGGTTGTGCATCAAATAGTAGGCCAAAGCAAACACCCATATTTCAATCACATGCGCAAGCAAGGCACCAAAAACACCCAAAACAATTTTGAACCGGTGTTTTACCTTCATTTGAGGCATATGTGTTGTCATTTGGAACAATGCTTCATAATGAATCATGACAGCTAAGGTGACAACTACAGTATTGCATAAAAAGCCAAGTATCATGGTTGATCCATCTGTATATCAAAGTTGTTCAAGGCTTTAGAAACAAGGTGATTCATGGTTGCTTTGCACAAAAGAATGTATCCGCTTTTTGCTGCACTTTATCCATTGCGGATTGAATGCGAATGGTAAAAGCTTCCGCACTTTCATCAGGGTAAGCAGATAAAGGTTCACCAAATACAGCAACACCGCGTGAAAAAGGCTTGGGCACATAGAAATTATCCCATGAGGATAAACGCCAGTATTTCTGGGTCGCATAACAAACAGGCAAAACAGGAAGATTTGCTTTTATCGCCAGTTGTGCAACACCTGCTTTGACTTTCTGGGCAGGTCCTCTTGGGCCATCGGGAGTAATGCCTGGAGATGCGCCACTTTTGGTGATGCGAATCAGCCGCAGCAAAGCGCGAGCACCACCTTTGCTGGATGACCCTCTTGCGGCAGTAAAGCCAAATTTCATAAAAATACGGGTGATTAATTCACCATCCTTATGGTGAGAAACAATACCAGGACCTGACCACTTGCCAACAAGCAAAGGCATCATAAGCAAGCGTGCGTGCCAAAAGCAAACAATACATTGTGTGTTCTCCGGGCGAACACTGGAGCCAATGTGTTGCCAGCGAATACTGCGAACCAATATCCATATCACAGCACTGACCAACCATATAATGACATGGTGCTTAAAAGTTAATGAATCAGGCTTTGTCATTGAACTGAAGTTGATAGAGTTCTGCATACAGCCCACCTTGTTTGAGTAGATCTTGATGCGAACCTATTTGAGTAATGGTTCCTTTATCCAAGACAACAATTTTATCGGCATTACGGATGGTCGATAAACGATGAGCAATCACCAATACTGTGCGCCCTTGCATGAGCTTATCAATAGCTTGTTGCACCAATCGTTCTGATTCTGTATCCAGGCTACTTGTGGCCTCATCAAGTACCAAAATTGGCGCATTTTTAAGCAGTGCACGGGCAAGGCTTAAGCGTTGGCGTTGACCGCCAGAAAGAATAACACCGCGCTCACCAATCAAGGTATCATAACCATGCTCAAGTTTTTCAATAAATTCATGCGCATTGGCAATTTTAGCAATGCGCACGACTTCATCACGGTTGATGTTGTCATGTCCATAAGCAATGTTATGTAAAACAGTATCATTGAAGAGTACGATTTCCTGGGTAACCAAAGACATTTGCGCGCGCAATTCACTTTGTTTGATATCTTTAATGTTGATGCCGTCAATTTCAATGCAACCTTGGTTTGCGTCCATAAAGCGAAGCAACATGTTGGCTAAAGAGGTTTTGCCTGCGCCACTGCGCCCAACCAAAGCTACGACCTCACCATGCTTGATGCTCAAGTTAATATTGGAAAGCACGGGCTTTGAGGCATGGGAATAGGTGAAGCTTAGTTGCTTAAACTCTATGCTGTTTGAAAACTTTGGCATGGGCTTGGGATGCTTGGGGTCTTGAACATCCACAGGAGCATCCAAAATGTTGAAAATGCGTTCGGCTGCTGCCAAGCCTTGCTGGATTTCATTGTTAGCACGAGATAAACGACGCACAGGGTCATAGAGCATCAGTAGTGAAACAATAAATGCCATCAGTGAGCCTGCGGTAGCCTCACCATCAGCAACTCTTAGCCCACCATACAAGAGAATACCAGCAACACCTAAACCTGCCACCATTTCCATGACTGGAAATGATAAAGCTTGTACCTTTAATGCTCTGATTTGATGGTTCATAAAATCTTTGGTGATTGCTCTAAAGCGTTTGCGCTCATAATCTTCCATACCAAAAGCTTTAACCACGCGAATACCACCAA
Source organism: Ghiorsea sp. (assembly GCA_026982535.1). GTDB lineage: Bacteria > Pseudomonadota > Zetaproteobacteria > Mariprofundales > Mariprofundaceae > Ghiorsea. The sequence continues at coordinate 5,542 of JALSGX010000250.1, forward strand.
TGGTTTCTTCGACCAGGCTAGACATATGCCCCATAGCAACTTGACCATCATAGCTTGCCTGGCGCATCTTTTGACCAAAGCGTACGATAGGGTAGACCATAATGGGAAACACAATAAGGGAGAGCAAAGCAAGCAGCCAATCTTGATAGAAAATAACACCAAGCAAAAAGATAATGGTCATCATATCTCGCATCAGTGAGGTCACTGTGGTACTGACAGCGCTTTGCAGCAAGGTGACATCATAAGTGATACGCCCAAGCATTTCCCCTGTTTTTCGGTGGGTAAAAAAGCTTAAAGACTGGGCGGTGAGGTGATCATAAATTTGTTTGCGAATATCATAGATAATGCGTTGACCAATAAAAGCCATCATGGATGCTTGGGTGTAAAAGGCGGCACCTTTGATGATATAAAGCATGATAATGCCCGCGGGAACCAGATAAATATAGAGCTTGTTTTTTCCTGATAACACCTCATCCAGCATAGGCTGCATCACCCAAGCCAGCGCGGCGGTACAGGCGGCAAGTATAATCATGGCAATGATGGCAATCAGAAGCTTTGTCTTATAAGGAAGAAGAAATCGCAGTAATCGTCGGTACATGATGGTCCTTGAATGTTAAGATTGTGGGAGGCGCAGGCGCTGACCAACTTTAAGGGTTTGCTGCTTTAGCCCATTGAGTTTCCGTATGCTAGATACAGTGACACCATATTGCTTGGCAATGCTCCATAAGCTTTCACCACGGTGCACAGTATGCACTTTGGGCTTGACGGGTTTAAGCATACCAAAGCGGGTAAAGTAAGTTTTGCTTGCGGCAAACATGGCTTTGGCGATGCGGTGTTGATGTTTTTTGGTGGTTAATAAACGCTCGCGCTCAGGGTTGGAAATATAATCGACTTCAACCAAAACACTTGGAATTTCCAATGCTGTGAGTACGGCAAACCGCGCATGTTTCGGCTTGTTGTATTTGATAGGAAAGTGAGCTTTTAATTGCTTGAGAAGAATATTGGCAAACATCTCAGAGCTATCGAGGCCATCACGCTTTGCCATATCACCCAAAATATTACGAATAAATGGATCACTAACCTGTTGCTCAGGTAAAGCGCCACCCATAAAGTCTGAAGCATTTTCTTTTGCGGCAAGGGCTGCGGCAACACGATCAGGTGTGGCGCCAGATTCAGATAGTGTATAAACACTGGCACCTTTGACATAGCGTTGTTGAACGGCATCAGCATGAATGCTGATCATCATGTCTGCACCTTCATTACGAACCTTTTTAACACGGTCTCCAAGTTTGACAAAGTAGTCACCAGTGCGTACCAGAATAGCCTTCATGCCAGGTTGAGCGTTGATAAGTTTGGCTAATTCTTTTGCAATACCGAGTGTAATTGTTTTTTCATAAACTTTATTGGGTCCAATAGCACCAGGGTCTTCACCGCCATGCCCCGCATCAACCGCGATAATAATGTCGTCATGATTTGTTTTTGCTGTTTTGATGACCTTTTTGGTTTTAGGAATAAGGTCAATCACAAGCCGATTAGGTTTACCATGAGCTTTTTTTAATAAAAAAGAACGAGGAGAAACTCCGTCTTTTACATCCAAGACAATGCGTGTGGTACCTTTGTTTTGTTTGCCATAGCGGATAGAGCGCAACACGGGATCAGGCAGCTTGAGGTGAGAAGCTTTGGCATTCATGCGTGTATTCTTGATGTCGATAACAATGCGTTCGGGGTTATGTAGGCGAAAGAGGTTGTATTGGACTTTTTGAGATAAATCCAAGACTAACCGAGTATGATCAGGAGCTGTCCACATGCGAATATCATCAATAGTTGCAGCAGCATAGGCAAAGTGGACTTGCCCACACATAAGCATAAGCAAAAGCAAACAAGAGCTGGGCAGATAATGAATGACCTTTTCTCTTTTTTGCTGAGGCATTGCGTATAGTCTCCGTCGATATAGTTTCAGCAAGTATGCCCAGTGATAACTAAAATTGGAAGCATGACACATGTTTGATTGACACTGAGGCCTTCATATTCATATTTTACGCATGCTTTGAATACCACTTCATGATTTAAGATAAGCCAAGCGATTATTTCAAAGCATTGTCATATAAGGAGAAATTATGAGTCAGCAACAACAGATGGATGAATTGCGGCAACATGTGCGCGAAAGTTATGCCAAGGTGGCAGAGTCGAGCAATGAAGGCTCTTGTTGTGGTGAGGCTGCAAGCTGCTGTGGTGTATCAGATGATGCTGCGATTAATGCGTTAATTTCAACACGCCTGGGTTACTCAGAAGGCGATTTAAGCAGTGTACCAGATGGCGCGGATATGGGCTTAGGTTGTGGCAACCCCAGAGCGATTGCCTCACTTCAAGAAGGGGAAGTGGTTGTCGATTTGGGCAGTGGTGGTGGGTTTGATGCATTTTTGTCTGCTCGTGAAGTGGGTGTTTCGGGCAAGGTGATTGGTGTGGATATGACACCAGCCATGATTTCCAAGGCACGCAAAAATGCAGTGAAAGGCAAGTTTTCCCAAGTTGAGTTTCGTTTGGGTGAAATCGAGCACTTACCTATTGCCGACAATACAGCCGACATCATTATTTCGAATTGTGTGATTAACTTATCACCAAATAAGCAGCAGGTTTTTAAGGATGCTTTTCGTGTGTTGAAGCCTGGGGGTCGCTTGGCGATTTCTGATGTGGTGGCAACGGCTGAAATGCCAGAAGATATGAAAAACGATCCTGTATTGCATGCGGGATGTATGGCTGGGGCTGAACTCATCGATGATATTGAAGCCATGCTGCAAAAGGCTGGTTTTGAGGATATTTGTATCACACCTAAAGATGAGTCGCGAGAGTTTATTAAAGATTGGGCACCAGGTCGTGGTGTCGAAGATTATGTGCTTTCAGCCTATATTGAAGCAAGAAAACCTGGTGATGTTGATTGTGAGCCAGGTGTGCGTGCGACTTGAGTTAAGTGTGATTAGTGTTGGTGGATGTGGTTATGTCAGCCAGTAGTTGAGTTAAAGCTTCTGGCTGAAATGGTTTTTGTAAAAAAGCTTCGGGCTTGAGCGTTGCAAAATGCTTGGCAACTTCTGATTCGGCATAACCTGACGCGATGATAACGCTTACATCAGGGTTGATGGATTTAATCTTATGGAAGCAAGTTACTCCATCCATCTTCGGCATGGTTAAATCCAGGATAATGATTTCAATATCAGAAGAGTGTTGAT
>JALSGX010000251.1 GCA_026982535.1 Ghiorsea sp.
GGGAACGATGTTGCCTGATGCTTGCATGGTGATGGCTTGGGGGTGTTGTTGGTAATGCGAGCGCACGACTTGGGCAAGTTTCTGTTTAACCGATTCATCCACCAATGCAGGAGATGTTTGCGGCAACACATCCACAAGACCTTGTAATAGCTTGTCTTGTGGTTTGGGCATGTCGCTCACCCAAGATTGCAATAAATCGCGGTCAACATAGGCAGGGAGCGAACCCATAATGCCCACATCATTTTGGTTGTGAACCAATAACCCTGTGGTTGTGCCACGGTCAAGCGTTAGCACTTGGAAGAGATAAAGTGTGTGATAGGCAAGCTGTTTGGCTTGTTCTGCTTCGCTTGCTGGCTTGGCGTTTTCAAGGCTGTTTTGTAATATAGATATATAGGTATCAATGGCAGCTTTACCGACAGACTTTGCCAAATTGTAATCGGCTTCAAAGTCGCCTGTGTTGTATTCTTCCAAATAGAAGTGGGCAATACCGCGATGTCGCTCAAGCACTGGAATGTAGAAATAAGTGTCGCCTTGTTGAACCGCTTCTTCAAATTGTTTGGGTGCTGCCGCTTGTAAGGCATCAAGAAATTGTTGTTTGTCATCCAAATTATCATTAGAAGGATTGAGGTCTGCCATCATGCGCCAGTAACCAGCGCCATCTTTCATTTCAGTCCAACTGATATGAATATGAACAGACGGCGAAGTCGGATTATTGGGATGAATGATGGTGGAAATAGCTGTGGCAGAGCCAAGTTTTTTATCAGAGTTATCATCATAGTGCACTTGGGATACATTGACTGAACCACGCCCAATCATGGCACCATCGGCGGTTTCAAAGCGAATGCCGCCGCCATGCGTTCCTTCATCTCTTTCCCACGCCACGGGCGAAAACGTCTGCGTAAGTCCTAAATGTTGCGATGCTTTTTCTAAGCCTTTTACAAAGCGACTTTGTAAAGAAGACACAAGGTCTACAGCTTGTTTGGCGCGTGCTGATTGGGCAGGAATACGGTTCATGGCTAGCCTCGCTTGGATTGATATTTAAAGAGTTCCGCATTATGGTTTGCTAAATCGAAGTTATCAATCACTTAATTTTTTTAAGCTTATTGTTGTAAATTTATCTTTGTTGGAGGGGATGATGAAAAAGTTTTTATTGCCAGTTCTTGGCAGCAGTCTATTAATATTATCGGCATGTGGTACGGAGGATGGCGGTCCAGGTACGAT
>JALSGX010000252.1 GCA_026982535.1 Ghiorsea sp.
AGACAAACTATTGCAAGGACTTGTGGATGTATTGCCGCAAACATCTCCTGCATTGGTGGATGAATCGGTTAAACAGAAACTTGCCCAAGTCGTGCGCTCGCATTACCAACAACACCCCCAAGCCATCACCATGCAAGCATCAGGCAACATCGTTCCCCCAACGGTTAAAAACCATAGTTCATAAGTCACAAAACAGCTTTCAAACTAGACTTGTTTGCTTTGTGAGCTAAGCTTTGAATATATTTCATAGATTAGGATAAGGGAATTTATTCATGCTACATCATTTATCAACATTGCAGGTAATTATTTTAGCGGCAGGTAAAGGCACGCGCATGGCTTCAAGCCAACCCAAAGTTCTGCATCCGGTGCTGGGTAAAAGCATGTTGGAACATGTGCTGCACACTGCGGAAGCTCTACAACCTGAATCCGTATGTTTGGTGGCGGGTCATGGCATCAATGAAGTCAAAGCGCATATCGGCGAACCTGAAAATCTATTTTGGGCAGAACAAAAAGAACAATTAGGCACCGGTCATGCCGTGCTTCAAGCAGAACCTTTGGCATCTATTGCTGATTTGGCGTTGGTTATTTGTGGTGACACACCCCTCTTGACCAGTGACACATTGGCAAACTTGGTGAAATCACATCAAAAGAATAAAGCGACAGTTTCCGTGTTGTCCGCTGTCGTCGATAACCCCAAAGGGTATGGTCGCATTGTGCGCGATGATAACGGCAATGTATCGAGTATTGTTGAAGAAAAAGATGCAAGCCATGAACAGCGGATCATCCAAGAAGTAAGCAGTGGCATCTTTTGTGTCAACCGCGATGCGTTATTTAATTACCTGCATCAAGTGGGCAACAGTAATGCGCAAGGTGAGTATTATTTGCCTGACATTCTACCCCTTGCCCTTGCTGATAACCAAGTCGTGCAAGCGACTATCATGGACAACAGTGAAGAAATGCTTGGTGTAAACGACCGCTTTCAACTGGCGCAAGCTGAAAGCATCATGCAAGCAAGAATTCTGCGCGAATGGCAAAGCAAAGGTGTGACCATTGAACAAGCGGAGACTGTGCGCATTGAAGCATCCGTGAACATTGGCATGGATTGCACTATCAAGGCAGGCACGCAACTACTAGGCTCTACTCATTTGGGTGATGGCTGTGTTGTTGGCCCATATGCCGTGTTGCAAAACAGTTGGTTAGCCGATGATATTACCGTTGCC
>JALSGX010000253.1 GCA_026982535.1 Ghiorsea sp.
TTGGGTACAAGTGCCAATGCACAGCCTTGTTGCGGGCAGATGTTAATCAGTTGTTCAATATCAATATTGGATAGAATATCAACGTTGTGGACCACCACAGCTTCACCGCTGGGCAATAAGTCAAGGGCAGTGCGCACGCCGCCACCAGAATTTAAAAGGGATGGCTCAACGCTGTAATAAAGGTTGGCGTTTAAGTGCGCACCATTACCTAAAGTGTTTTGAATTTGTTCAGCGAAATGATGCACATTGATGGCAATGTCTTGAATGCCTTGGGCAACAAGACGGCGAATCACACGGGTGATGGCAAGCTCATCAGCCACGGTCATCAATGCCTTGGGTTTGTTTTCGGTATAGGCTTTGAGGCGCGTGCCAAGACCTGCTGCAAGAATAACAGCGCGAGAGGTTTCAAGTGGGGAAGAAGCTGAATTTGTCATACGCCTAATGATGCCAATGTTGGGCATGACAGTCTATGGGTGGATAAGCTTTTATTTAGTGCTTGTAATCTGAAATGTGCAGATTAAAGTGCGGCTCGGTTTTACTGGAGGTTATCATGGCAAAACGTTGTGAAATTTGTGATAAAGGCCCTATGAGTGGCAATAATGTGAGTCATGCTCACAATACAACACGTCGTCGTTTTTTGCCGAACTTGCATAATGTTCGCGCACAATTAAACGGTCAGACGAAAAAGATTCGCGTATGCTCTAGCTGCCTACGTTCTGGAAAAGTTGTAAAAGCTGCATAAGAACTAGCCTTCATTTACGCATTAAAAAAGGGTGTCAGTCGCAAGACTGACACCCTTTTTGTTGTCTGTTTTTCTTCTTCCTTTGGACGTAAGCTTAGCTCTTAGGCAAAAACTTCGCAGGATTTAAAGCTTGTCCATTGCGGCGAACTTCATAATGAAGGTGAGGTCCTGTTGAGCGCCCTGATGAACCAATGCGACCAACCATTTGATTGGCATCAACAATATCACCAACAGTGACGCTAATTGCAGACATATGCCCATAACGGGTGCGATAGCCGTAGCCATGTTCGACTTCAACCAAATACCCATAATCACTCATCTTGCCTGCATACACTACAACACCACGGCTACCTGCCAATACAGGCGCACCAAAGCGGTTGGCAATATCAATGCCTTTATGCATCGCTTTTTTAGCGGTAAACGGGTCAGTACGAATACCAAAGTTTGAACTTAACCAACCACCTTCTGAAGGCC
>JALSGX010000254.1 GCA_026982535.1 Ghiorsea sp.
AGAAAGGTGCGTATTTTATAGTGGGCATTATCCTTTGGGTAAGTGTGTTGAAATCAGGGGTACATGCCACGCTTGCGGGAGTGGCGCTTGCATTCACCATTCCACTTAATGCTACAGACAAAGAAGGAAACACTTTCTCACCCCTTAAGGTTATTGAGCACAATCTGCATTATTGGGTTGCGTTTCTTATTTTGCCCTTGTTTGCTTTTGTGAATGCTGGCGTCAATGTTTCAGGTATTTCCCTGGAGCAAATGGGAGGGGCTGTGCCACTGGGCATTATGTTAGGTTTGTTTCTGGGCAAGCAAGTTGGTGTGTTTGGTTTTAGCTGGGTTGCCATCAAGCTTGGTTTTGCCAAGTTGCCAGAAGGTAGCAACTGGTTGCAATTGTATGGTGTCTCCATACTGACAGGCATTGGTTTTACCATGAGCTTATTTATTGTTTCCCTTGCTTTTGAAAGTGACGACTTGTTTCAATATACCGATAGATTGGCAATTTTATTGGCATCATTTACCGCAGGTATAGTTGGCTATTTGATTTTAAGGTTTGGTAAAAGTGGTAAGCAGCATGAAAGCAAGCTGTCCTGAATGTGGTACAGTTGGCTTAGTTGTTGTTGCGCAAACGATAAAGCATCATCTTCGACAACCGTAGAGGTGGTCTGGTGATGGCTATGTTTACTATTTTTGCGCGAAGCAAGGTTGTAACACGGTTTATTTCTCAGCAAAGGGCAGGCACATTGACCAAGATGCATTGCGTTTGACAGTGGGAGTTAAGTCTGGGCGTGAAGACGCAGTGGTTTGTTACTGCTTTGGTGTGACGCGTCAAGAAGCAGCAAACCCAAATGTAAGGTCTTATGTGATAGCTCAGACAAAGAGCAAACAATGTGCTTGTTTGGTGCGCAACCTTTCAGGGCAATGTTGTGTCCATGATTTTCTAATAGTTTAAGATAAGACGATGTTATGAAAAACAGTGTAAAAGCGAGTCTTTTGTTTTATGTGGATGGTAAGAAGCTTGAACCCCAAGTGTATATAGACTTGGATATGTATTTTGAGGTGGATCAAGGCTTAGATTTCATTTATGACCAGATGGGTAAAAAAGGTTGGCTTGAACAGGTATGATCATGCTTATGATGTGATGGTCATGGAGGATATTTATTTTTCAGAACCACAAGGTATTGCGGTGGGATATGTGGTTGATGGGCAGATGGACTGGAAAGG
>JALSGX010000255.1 GCA_026982535.1 Ghiorsea sp.
GTTACCAGTTGTTCTTGCGTTCTCGCAAGTGTGTAAATACTTGTAAGGCATCAAAGCATGTATTGTTTTCTTGATTGTACGCTTGGATAAACGCCGGGTTTAATGGGCGAAGAAAGGGGTTGGTTTGCTTTTCCAAGCCAATGCTTGAAGGAATGGTTGGCTGCTTTTTGATACGGGTTTGAGTATCGCGTGTGATGCGCTGCTTTAAGGCTTTGTTATGTGGATCAACCGCGCGAGCAAATCTTAAATTGGGCAAGGTATATTCATGCGCACAATATATTTGTGTGGTGTCAGAAAGGTTTGCGAGCGTTTGCAGGCTTTGCCACATCTGCTGGGGTGTTCCTTCAAATAGGCGACCGCAGCCTCCGCCAAACAAAGTATCACCGCAAAATAACGCATCATCAATCTTATAGGCAATATGCCCAAGGGTGTGTCCTGGCATATCCATATGTTGTATATGTAGCCTGCCCAGTGTGAATGAGCCGTTTGCGGAAATAGGGTGCGACAAGCAAGGGATACGCTTCGCATCTTCTTGGTTGCCAATCACTTGGCAATGGTAGGTTTGCACAAGCTCCGCGTTGCCATCAGTATGATCCCAATGATGGTGGGTGTTCAAGATATGTGTAGGTGTTAAGCCAAGTGTTTGGCAAGCTTGTTGCACAATATGTGCTTGCGCAGGATCCACAATGCAGACAATATCTGATTGGCAATCCTCAATAATATAAATATAGTTGTCATTGAGTGCGGGGATTTGATGCACCTTAAAATGGGTATGTTGATAAGTCCACATCACGCAAGTATAAAATGGAGTTTGGTAAATGTCACAAGGTACGACCAAAGCAGTTGTTACAGCAATCGTTGCCAATGGTTCGGTGACGATTGCTAAGTTTATTGGCTTTTCATTTTCAGGTTCAAGTGCTTTGCTTGCTGAAGCTGTCCACTCCTTGGCAGACACTGCCAATCAGTGCTTGTTGTACTTGGGCTTAAAGCGATCGGCAAAAGTTGCAGATGGAAAGTATCACTTTGGTTATGGGCAAGAGCGATATTTCTGGAACTTGGTTTCCGCCATTACTATTTTCTTTCTTGGTTTTGTTTACACCACCATGCACGCGCTGGAGCAGGTGGAATCAGGTCATGTGCCTGAAATGAGTTGGATTGCGTTTGGTATTCTTGGCTTTGCCTTTATTGTTGAAGGATACTCATTATGGGTGGCATATGTGGAGTTTACCCGTCAGCGTAAAGAAGCTGGTATGAGCTTTATGGCGTATGTTCAAGAAACGCGTGATCCAACAACACTTGCTATTTTAATTGAAGATACAGTTGCTGTGCTGGGTCTGGTTTTTGCTCTTGTGGGTATGGGATTGGCTGCGTACACAGGTTCTCCGCTGTTTGATGTAGCGGCAGCCTTGGGCATTGCTATGTTGATGGGATTTTTGGCTATATTTCTAGCGGCAACCAATAAAAAATACTTACTTAATGTATCTGATGAAGAGGTTAATCAAGTTGCGTTGGACGCTTGGAGTGCGGATGAACGGGTGCAAAATGTGCGCCATATTCATAGCATTGTTTTATCACCTGAAGAAAGTATTTTGATGGCTGAGCTTGAGTTAAGGGAAGAAGCATTGTTTGCTGATATGACGGCAGAAGAAGTGCAGCAAGCGATTCGTTTTATGCACAGGTTAGATAATGTGCGAGCATCATTAGAAGAAGCGGTGAGCCAAGAATCTGAAGAAGCCAAGCATATTTATATTGAGTTTACTGGTCTGCCTGAAAAGAAAACGAGTCTGACTTAAGGATGATGTCGTTTTTTCTCAATACTAATCCACTGGCGCACATTGGCATTATGCTCTGCCAATGTTGAGGCAAAAGCATGACCGCCAGTGCCATCAGCAACAAAGTATAAATAATCGACATTGGCGGGGTATGCCGCAGCACGCAGACTTTCAGCGCTAGGATTGCATATGGGTGTGGGAGGTAAACCTTTATTGGTATAAGTGTTCCAAGGTGTGTCTGCTCTTAAATCCTTGTGCCTGATATTGCCATCAAATGAGCCTTGCGTGCGGTATATGCCATAAATGACCGTGGGATCCATTTGTAAGCGCATATGCTTTTTCAAGCGATTATGGATCACGGCCGATATCCATACACGCTCTTTGGCAAGTGCCGTTTCTTTTTCCACAATGGATGCGATAATACGGTTTTGCTTGATTTGTTCGGTATTCCAGCCTTTGTTTTGGGCAAGTTTGTCTTCGACGATGGCGCGGGCTTCATACATTTGGCGTAATAGTTGTTCCGGGTTAATAGGTTTGTTGTACATATAAGTTTCAGGTAAAAACAAGCCCTCAAACTCACCATTTGCAACAATGGCTTGTAGGGCGTTTTGCCAAGTTTGTCGTGGTGTTTGTGTTTTTTGTGCAAGCAAGTCTAGCATTTCATCGGTGCGTAGCCCTTCTGGAATCGTTACCTTCAATTGCAAAAGCTTTCCTTGCGTGAGCATGTTGAGAACATCAGGCATATTGAGTGTGCCTGCAAAGTGATAAACACCTGGCTTGAGTATGGAAGCCTGCCCTGAAAGCCTTGTGTACCATGTGAAGATCAAAGCTGATGAAATAATATGGTTGTCCTCTAAAATGCCTGCAATTCGCTTGCTGGATGCGCCACGCGGTATCTCAACATCTTGGGGTGAGATCTTGTATGGTTGGTTGACTTCAGATTGTATCCATAGTGTTGTACCTGCCAAGGCAAGTAGGATAACGGCAAATATGATGAGAAGTGGCTTCTTCATCGAACACCTTTTTCATGTTGCAAAGCGTGTTGCAAGCTTGCAATAGCAGGGTGTGATGTATCCAGCGGTTTACCATTGATAGTATGAATCACTTGTATAAATGAACCAGAATTAAGAAATACTGCTGCTTGGGTTTGAGCTAAAAGGTTTGCAGGACATGTTTGCGCCTGTATCAGGTCTTGCTGCATCAAGAAGTGGCGAATTGTGCCTGGCAAAACACCATCGCCTTCAGGGGTGACCCATTGTTTATCAATGAAGAGTGCGATATTGGCAGTAACCCCACCCAATATGATGCCATCTTTGCAAACAAGGGCGGTGTTGACATCAGCCAAAGCCCAGCCTTGAGACGCGCGTAGGATAAGCGCGTAATCAGAGGAAAACTTGGCAGTTTTTGGTGTCAATGGATAGGGGTATTCAACACTTTGTAGGTGGATTTTAGTTGTTTTAGCTTGGAAAGCTTGAGCTTGGATATAGATATTGGGTGTGGCTTGTCGCTTCAGACCCCATGGCGCATCACCACCTGAAACTGTTAACCTAAGCAAACAATCATTGCTTGTATGGCTTGCTGCGCTCAAGCATTGCTGCAAGACTTGTTGTTGATTTGTCAACATAATGCCAAAGCTTTGTAAGCCTTGTTGCAGCCGATGCCAATGATAATCCCATGCGAATATGAAACCGTTAATGATGCGAAAAGTTTCAAAGCAGCTTTCGGCATAACTTACGCCTCGATCTAAATGGTCAACACACTGGATATGCACATCATTAGCCATAGGCAAAGCTTACACAGAATCTATCCATTGCGCATCAAGACAGATACACTTTGCCCATGAAGATTCGATTAGAGCAATGTGCACCGCGCGTGGGCGATATTGATGGTAATACTCAAATGATTTGCCACGCTATCCATGATGCAACCCAGCAACATTGTGATGTGCTGGTGTTTCCAGAGCTGGTGGTAACCGGTTATCCACCTGAAGATTTGTTGCTTCGCCCAGCTTTTATGGATGCGGTTGATCAAGCTGTGCGGCATATTATTCAGCAAAGCAAGCAAAGTATTGTGGTGTTTGGCGCGCCACGACATGATGGTCATGCGCTGAAAAACAGTGCCTTTATCGCGTGGGAGGGCAAATTGGCTGCTGTATATGACAAGCAATGCTTGCCCAATTATGGTGTATTTGATGAACAGCGTTACTTTGTGGCAGGCGATGGTGAGCATGTCATTGTTGCTGTCAATGGCTGGCATATAGGCTTGGGGATTTGTGAAGATTTATGGCGGGATGATTTGGCGCAAAGTTATTCGCGACAAGAGCAGCTTCAATCGGTATGCGATGTATGGCTAAACTTGAACGCTTCACCTTTTCATGAAGGTAAACAGCAGCAGCGCGAGGTTTTAACCTCTAGGCGAGCCAAGCAGTTTGGTTGTCCTGTGGTGTATGTCAACCCAGTGGGTGGTCAAGATGAAGTTGTGTTTGATGGTGGTTCGCATGTGGTGGATGTAGCGGGCAACTTGATATTGCGTGCGCCATTGTTTGAGCAGGGTTGCTTTGATTGTGATGTAACAACGCCTAAGCCTTGTATTTACACCTTACCTGACAGGCTTGAGCAAATATACCAGGCATTGGTTTTGGGTACCCAAGACTATGTGTTGCGCAATGGTAGCCGCCAAGTAGTGATAGGGCTTTCTGGAGGTATTGATTCTGCGTTGACTGCCGCAATTGCGGTAGATGCCTTGGGTAAAGAAAATGTGCTAGGTGTTTTGTTGCCATCGCTGTTTTCTAGTGAGCATTCGATTAAAGATGCGCAAGATTTAGCCGAAAACCTGGGTATAGCGCATATTACACTGCCCATTGTTGAGGCTGTTTCTGCTATAGAGCATACACTGGCACAAACATTTGAAGCTTGGGGAGCATCAGAGCCTGATGTTACGGAAGAAAATATCCAAGCGCGTGTGCGGGGTATTTTATTGATGGCAATTTCTAATAAAACAGGGCGAATGCTGCTCACCACAGGCAATAAATCGGAAATGGCAGTAGGCTATGCTACCTTGTATGGCGATATGGCTGGTGGTTTTGCCGTACTTAAGGATGTGTATAAAATGGATGTATTTGCCCTGTGTCGTCACATCAACCAAAATAAGGAAATTATACCGCAAAACACGATAGACAAACCACCATCTGCGGAGCTACGACCCAATCAAAAAGACTCAGACTCATTGCCCGATTATGATGTGCTGGATGCCATTCTTAAAGCAAGTATTGAAGATAGGATGAGTGTATCTGACATCGCAGCAATGGGCTATGACGAGCAAGAAGTTGCTCGTGTTGTTCGCCTCATTCGTTTGGCTGAGTATAAACGCCGCCAGTCGCCACCGGGCATTAAAATTACAGCACGCGCTTTTGGGCGCGATAGACGCTATCCCATCACGCATGGCTTTAGGGAGGAGCCATGGGATTAAAGACACATCTCTGTCTAAGCTGGTTCAACGCAAAAAGCTATAGGGGTATAGTGAATGTGACCCTATAAAAAAAGAAGGGTCACATGGTTGATATTGTTATGAGACACCAATGCCTTCTCGCCATGCCAACATAAGCCGAAACTCCTCATTGGTCAGTTCCACTTCAAGGTCGGCCTTGATTTCAGAAAGTGAAGCATAAGGATCGGCATCATCAAGTTCTTCCATAGCTTGCTTGAAGCGCTCTTCACCAATGATGTCTTTGACTTCAACATAATTGGCAGCACGCACCAAGGCAATAAAGTGGTTGAGGATAGTTTTTTTGCTCATGCCTTGTTCGGCAGCAATTTCATCCACTGTTTTTCCTGCCTTGTATAGGCTCCATGTATAGGTTTGCGTATCGGTTGCTGGAGGACCTTTAGCAAGTAGCACAGGCTTGTCATCAGCTGACTTCTTGGCTGACTTTTTGCTTTCATGGGTGCGAATGACTTCAGCAAAAGCATCACCATAAGCTTCAATTTTATGTTTGCCCATGCCACTGATATGCTTAAAAGGGTTGTCGGTATTATCAATGTTACCCAACTGTGCCATTTCTGTGAGAGCCACATCACTAAGCAAAGAGTAGGGTGCGATATCTTCTTTTTCTGCAAGCTCTGCCCTGAGTTCAACCAATTTGTTAAATAAGGCATTGTCTTTGGTGGAAGCAAAGCGTTTGAGCTTTCGCTTAAGCCCTGGTTGGTATTTGGCTAAGGTGATTGTAGCTCCTTTTTGGGTTAATTCAGGCGTTTTATCCGTAGGTTTGAGCGCAGCTCTGCGTGAAATATCCTGATTGTAATAACCTTGATGAACCAACTGGCGTATGATGGATGTCCATTCGTCAGCATTGATGTCTTTGCCAGCACCGTGCATACTGAGAACATCATGCTTTTTCTCAATGATTCTTTTACTTTTTGAGCCACGAAGAAAGTCAACGATATGACCAATAGCAAAGTCTCCATTGAGCTCTTCAATGGCTTTGGCAACAATTTGGGCTTGCTTTGTACCATCATATTTTTCAGGCGGGTCAAGGCAAATATCGCAGTTGCCACAGTCTTCATGCAAGTATTCATTGAAGTAGCCGAGCAGAACTTTGCGGCGGCAGGTGAGTGACTCAGCTAGAGAAATCATGCTATTAAGCTTATGAACCTCCACGCGGCGCTGGTCTGGATTTTCAACATTTTCAATCAAACGGCGCACCAAATTGACATCGCCAGAGCCATAAAGAAGCATGGCTTCAGATTCTAAGCCATCTCGCCCCGCGCGCCCTGTTTCTTGGTAATAGGACTCCATGGATTTGGGTAAATCATGGTGAATCACAAATCGGACATTCGGTTTGTCCACACCCATGCCAAAAGCAATGGTTGCCACAATAACCTTAATGCGGTCACGCAAGAAGTCGTCTTGTACTTTTTCACGAACGCGCCCTGGCATACCAGCATGGTAAGCTGATGCGCGAATGCCGTGTCGTTGTAAGTTTACAGCCATTTCTTCCACACGCTTGCGCGACAAGCAATAGATAATACCCGAGCAATCTTTCCAGTCTTCCAAGAACTGTAGAACTTGGGTTAAGGGCTGGCGCTTTTCGGCAATTAAATATCGAATGTTGGGGCGATCAAAGCTGGACACATAGCGTTTGGCACGCTTCATGCCTAGCCGTTTGACAATATCATCTCTTGTATGAATATCTGCGGTTGCAGTGAGCGCAATCATGGGCACATCTGGGAAGTTTTGGCGTAGCTCACCAAGGCGTACATACTCAGGGCGGAAGTCATGCCCCCATTGGGATACACAGTGTGCCTCATCCACAGCAAACAAAGCAATTTTTACTTTTGCCAGCCGTGTTTGGAATGTCTTGGTCAGCAGCCGTTCTGGGGCAACATACAGTAAATCAAGTTCACCGTTTTCAAATCTTTCCATAACTTCTTTGGCTTCAGCTGCTTTGAGTGATGAATTGTAGTATGCTGCGGTAACACCACAACGGGTTAGAGCATCGACCTGGTCTTTCATTAAAGAAATAAGCGGTGAGATGACAATGCCAGTGCCTTCACGCATAATGGATGGAATTTGGTAGCATAAAGATTTACCGCCACCAGTAGGCATTAAGACAAAAGCATCTTTGCCATCAAGAACCGAGCAGATAACTTCTTCTTGCGGTGGGCGAAACGCATCATACCCAAATACTTCTTTTAATACACTTTTAGCTTGTTGTTTTACTCTTTTCGTTACCATTGAGTGATTTCAGCATGGATTGAAAGGTGTTGCAAGTTAATTTTTTATAAGGTTAGATACTTTTGCATACAGTGCGGTTTCGACCTTGTTTTTTTGCGGCATATAAAGCGTTATCCACAGCATGAATGTAATCGCGTGGTTGGTGTTTTATCATGGGTATGGTTGTAACAACACCGATACTCACGGTGACGACATCACATATATCTGACGCACGGTGTTCAAGATTAAGCGATATTACTTTAAGGCGCAGTTTTTCTGCGATATGAATAGCTCCCAAAGCATCAGTATTGGGTAGTAGGGCTATAAACTCTTCTCCACCGTAGCGAGCGAGCAAGTCACTTGGTCGTTGGAGCATGCCTTTTAAGCCTTGAGCAATATTTCTCAAGCAGTCATCACCTGCTAAGTGTCCATAGAAGTCGTTGTATTGTTTGAAGAAATCCACATCGATCAATAATAGTGATAATGCTGTAGTTTCGCGCATGGCGCGTTGCCATTCGACCTCAAAATATTGATCAAAAGCACGGCGGTTGGGTATGCCTGTTAAGTTGTCTTCAAGTGATAAGCGTTTTAGTTTTTTGACAGTTTCCTTCAACTTTTTTTTGGTTTCAAGTAGCGCATTGTAGATGGCGATGCGCTCTAAGTGGTCGATATAAGATCGGGTATGATAGCGCAAGCGAACAATCATCTCTGTTTTGTCGGGAACTTTGATTAAATAATCGTCTGCACCCAATTCAAATGCTTTTTGATGTGCTTCTGCGCTGTTGTCTGTGGTGAGTATTAATACAGGTATATCTTGTGTGGCTTCGTTGCTGTTGAGCTGGCGAAGTATATCGTAGCCGCTGGTGATGGGCATGAGGAGGTCAAGCAAAATCACGGTAGGACCAATGTTGAGGATTTGTTCAAGGGCTATGTTGGGGTCATTGCATTCATGGAAATCCAAATGGGGCACATGTTTGAGCTTTTTTTTGACAGACTTGGTGACACTTCGTTGGTCATCAAGATGAAATACAGTGACAGGGTACTTGCTCCAATCTTGATTGATGTTGCCCATGTGTGCTCCTTTGCAAGGTGTAATCTACACCAAGCAACTTTAATGCCATATTTTATGAGCTTGAAGCAGTGAATGTTTTCTAGTAGTTACTTGTTGGCAACACCAAAAGGAA
>JALSGX010000256.1 GCA_026982535.1 Ghiorsea sp.
TATCTTCGCTGTTGTTCTGCTGCAACTCTTGCACGCGGCAAGCTTTGCGGCATTTCATTTGTCCGCAGTCGCTTGGGTGCGCCGCTTTGCCAAACCACACCATCAAACATCGGCACAAGGTTGGTATAGCTCCATTGGTTTTGGCTTGGGCAGCACGCTTGGTATCATGCTTTGTGGCTTGATTGTTCAAGCTCAAGGTTATCAAACTGCATTTTTAGCATGTACATGGATAGCCATCTTAGGTTTACTTGCCGTCGTAGGATTAAGGCAAGCAAGGAGCATCACATGAGTGAACAACATCTGCATGTTTTAGGTGTCTGTGGCACAGCCATGGCAGCCATCACCGCACTTGCCCAAGCCAAGGGTTGGCGGGTCACGGGTTCGGATACTAATGTTTATCCGCCCATGTCCACCTACCTTGAAAGCATAGGCGTGGAAATCGCCTCCTTTTCAGAAGCGAATTTAACACCAGCACCCGACCTTTGTTTGATTGGCAATGCCATGAGCCGAGGCAATGTGGAAGTGGAATACATCCTCAACCATGATTTGCCGTATATGTCTGGTCCTGAGTTTGTCGGTCGCTATATCTTGCCACAAAGACATGCCGCCGTGGTCGCAGGTACACACGGCAAAACATCATCCTCATCCTTGCTGGCTTGGGTGTTGGAAGTGGCAGGGCAAAAACCGGGATTGATGATTGGCGGCATCCCTGAAAACTTTAAGGAAGGCGCAAGATTGGGCGAAGGTGCGCCCTTTGTGTTGGAAGGGGATGAATACGACACAGCCTTTTTTGATAAACGCTCAAAGTTTATTCACTACCACGCCAAAACATTGATTTTGAACAATTTAGAGTTTGACCATGCCGACATCTTTAACGACCTTGAAGCTATCAAAACACAATTCAGCCATTTATTACGCACTATTCCTGAATCGGGCAACATCATCGCCAATGCCGATGATGCGAATATTATGGATGTGGTGAATCGCGGCGTATGGACACCTGTGACCACCTTTGCCGAGCTGGGCAGCAATGCCGATTGGCAATGGCAAGCATTAGAAGAAGATGGCTCATCATTTAAGCTTTATCGAGGCGGCGAACAACAGATGCAAGTCTCGTGGGATAGCATGGGCAAACATCATGTTGCCAACGCTTGTGCCGTGGCTGCTGCGGCAACACATATGGGTGTTGCTCTCGCTGATATTCAAC
>JALSGX010000257.1 GCA_026982535.1 Ghiorsea sp.
AAGCTAAGAAAGCACTGTGGTTGGGCGGTTTGCTCTACATTCCGATTTCAGCATTATTCTTTTTGATTGGCACAGCTTTGTTTGTGTATTATCTGAATGCGCAACCTGATGATTTCCCTGCCAAAGCCGACCAGGTGTTTCCGTATTTTATTGTGCATGAATTGCCAACAGGTTTAGTTGGCATTGTGATTGCGGGGGTGATGGCGGCAGGCATGAGCACGCTGGATTCATCGCTCAATAGCTCGGCAACTGTGGTCACCATTGATGTTTACAAGCGGATATTTCATCCACAGGCTGATGATGCCAAACAATTGAGAGTGATTCGCTTCACCACGGCTGTGATTGGTGTGGTGGCGACTGTGGCTAGCCTTGCCATGATTGATGCGAAAACTGCGCTGGATGTTTGGTGGCAAATCTCAGCCATTTTTGGTGGGGGTATGTTGGGTTTATTCTTATCTGCCATACTTTTGCCCAAGCTTTCATCTGGGCAAGCCATGATTTCGACATTGATTGGCATAGTATTCGTGGCATGGGCAAGTTTGGGTAAGTTTGGTGTTGATTTGGCTTTGTCTTTCCCGCTGCATACCATGATGATTGGTGTGACAGGTACGCTGGTCATGATGTTGTCAGCCTTTGTGTTGAGCTGGCGCAAGCCGTGTGATAAATCTGCTTAACGGCATATCATAAGTCAGCTAGGTTTACGCCATGCCATCTGAGGAAATCTCTCAAACCTACGATAACCCCTTTGTTCACCTGCATACGCATTCGGATTATTCCATGCAGCGCAGCACCGCCAAGGTGAAAAAGATGCTGGATGTGGTGGCTGAATATGAGCAGCCAGCCATAGCTTTGACTGATTATGGCAATTTATATGGTGCCATTGAGTTTTATTCGCAAGCCATGAGCCGAGGCATTAAGCCCATCTTGGGTTGTGAGTTTAACCTTTGTGACACGATTCAGGAAAAGGTTAGCGAAGGTCCGCGCGCGCCCAAGTTTAGCACAATTGTATTGCTCGCACGCAACAATGTGGGTTGGCATAATCTGATTAAACTTACATCCATTGCCTCACTTGAGGGCTTTTATTATGAGCCTCGTATTGATAAGGCATTATTGCGCCAATATAGCGAAGGTATCATTGCCCTGTCGCCAGGTTGGGATGGCGAAGTAGAGCAAGCATTGCGCCACGGTGATACGGAAGCAGCCAAAG
>JALSGX010000258.1 GCA_026982535.1 Ghiorsea sp.
TTTGAGTTCATCTGCCAACGCTTGCCCACCGTAAGGTTTACAATTCTGCCCCAAACATATTTCAATTTTCACAACAGCCACCCCATCCTTTTTTCAATCTGCGCCGAAGCATCCGCCATAAAAAGGACAAGCGCAGTAGCACACGCCCTTTTTATTATGAATAAGCGTAGGAAAAAGCAGATTGCAAAAGGTGATTTCTTTGGTTCGTTTCCTTGTCAGCAAAGAAATGAACAAAAAACTTCATATTCTTGGCAATATTTTCCAATCGTAAAATGCGCTTTACAACAAGCCAATACCTACGAGTATCACGCAGTGATTTCCAACCGCTCTCTTGTATCTATCCGCCTATTTTATGCCGCATACTTTGCAGCTATGGGGCTAATCCTGCCTTATTTTCCTGTTTATCTCACGGGTTTAGGCATGACAACGGTTTGGGTGGGTATGTTTGTCGGTGCGCTAGCTGCAACTAAAGTGGTTGCCCCGCCACTTGCAGGTTTATTGCTTGAATACCGCAATGCCAATGCCCGCACCTTTTTGCTGATCACCGCAGGCCTTTCCGCGCTAACATCAGCCTTACTTATCCCTCAGCTCGAAATCGGGTGGATGTTGGCTATTGTGATTGCCTTTGGTATTTTCTGGGCAGCCATTTTACCGCTTACCGATGGTTTATCCTTGGTGGTTTCTGAAATATCCGTGATAAGCTATGGGCGGCTTCGCGTTTGGGGTTCGATTGGTTTTGTGCTTGCATCATTCCTGGGTGGTTTATGGCTTGTGGGTGACAATATCGGCTTATTCCCCTGGATTTTAACCACCCTACTTATCCTCTCCACCCTTGCTGCCATGGGTTTTCCCGACTTGGCTGGTTTAGGCAAAGACTCTTCCAAACATCAACGCTATCAACCCAACCCAAAAGCATTGCTATGGTTGCTGCTGATTGGCTTTTGTATGCAAGCATCCCACGGCGCATATTACGGGTTCTTTAGTTTATACATGCTTGATGCAGGTTATTCAGGCGTAGAAGTTGGCTTGTTTTGGATTTTGGGCGTGTTGGCTGAAATCGTGTTGATGTGGTACTGGAGTAAACGCATTCAAGCTGCATCGCCTGTGTTTATGTTTGCTGTTTGCTTATCCCTTGCTGCCATGCGCTGGTTTGGTTTGTCCATCACAACCAATATCTTCGCTGTTGTTCTGCTGCAACTC
>JALSGX010000259.1 GCA_026982535.1 Ghiorsea sp.
TGCGCAAAAAAGGCTTGGCGGAAGTGGAAAAAATACTCAACCCGCCCAAGCCTTCGCTGACTGTGATTCCTTCAAAAAAGTAAATCATCCGATTGGCGTTGTTCATTTCGAGCGAAGTGAATGTGAGCGGAAATCTTTGAGATTTACCCAAGCTTGGCAAACTTTTCTGTGTAACATCGTTGATTATCTTTCGTTGCATCAATGGATAACAAGGAGATCATGATGAAACGATTGATATTAAGTGCGACTTTGATTGCGGGTGTGATGGGGAGCAGTGTTGCTTATGCTGGTGCAAACTTTGGTGTGTCATTAAGTGGCGCAAGCCTTTCTAACCTACCAAATCGTGCGGTGATGTATCAGGGTGTGTTTGGCTATACCAAGGAAAATGTGCGTGCAGGTTTGAATGTGGGCATTGAAGCCAGGCTTGGTTTAACAGGTAAAACATCAGAAACCACAACCACAAGCGGAATTACGGCAACCACAGACCTTGAAATGCCTAGTGCGCTGAGTTTATTTGTTAAAACAGCCAATGTTTATGATGATATTGAGTTTTATGCGCTGGTGGGCTACTCATCGTTTTCGTTGCAGGCAAAAGTATCATCGGGTGGCATATCCACATCAGCATCTGCTGATTATTCGGGGCTTTCTTATGGGGTGGGTTTATCCAAAAGCTTTGGTGAACGAAGCGTTGGCATAGAGTATATCCAATATCATGGTGATTTGCCCAATGTGAATGCCTTTGGGGTGACCATCTTGCGCCGTTTTTAATTGAGCCAACCTTGTGAACCAAGACAGCCTTTTTGGGGCTTATACAATTCCACCATCGAATGACAGAGGAGAGAATAACATGAAAAAAATCATAACATTGGCATTACTTGCTGCTTGCGGTGTTTACAACCACGGCAAAGTATGATTGTACAACGGTTTCCAATGTGTCGGCACCATTTAATATACCCTCATCGACCCAAACCGTGACCTTTAATTCGGGGCAAGCTTATCGTGTGTATCAAAAGCAAAATCGCTTGACAGCATCAGCCGTGATTACGGAAGTCGGTACCATTACGATTCCATAAGCGCTCGTTCAGGGCTGGAGGCTTAATCACCCTCCAGTCTACCTGCTTATGGCGGCAACCCGCATGAGGCTCATTTGAGGTAGAGCAATGCGGGTTTATCTGCTTTAATTGCCACACTGGTGG
>JALSGX010000260.1 GCA_026982535.1 Ghiorsea sp.
AGGAGTACCAAGACACCAATGCAGGTAACTTGCCCTTGGGTTATAAACAACGCTTATCGTTTGCTGCAGCCTTGATGCACAAACCTGAAATTCTATTTTTAGATGAACCCACTTCTGGGGTTGACCCTTTGGCTAGACGTGAATTTTGGCAAAGAACCAATGCTTTGGCAGAAATGGGTGTAACTATTTTGGTGACAACGCACTTTATGGATGAGGCCAATTATTGTGACCGTCTGGTGATTATGTCAAAGGGTAAAATATTGGCATCGGGCACACCACTGGACATGAAAAATCTGGCTCGAACCGAATCGCAGCCCGATCCATCTATGGAAGATGCTTTTATTTACCTCATACAAAATAAGGAGCAGCCTGATGGCAGTGAATAAAACTTCCGCTCGAAGCAGGCGCTTAATGGGTATGCTACGCAAAGAAATGTGGCAAATAATTCGGGATCCATCCAGTATCGCCATTGCATTTGTTATGCCTGTGGTCTTGTTGTTTATGTTTGGTTATGGAGTATCATTAGATGCTAAGAATATTCCAGTAGGAATAGCGGTGGAAAAAGCCGATATTATTACCCAATCATTAAGTGATTCTTTTGAACAGTCAGAATTTTTCAAGCCATCCTATTACCACTCGATTCAACAAGCTCAACAGGCTTTAGAGGAGCGAAAGATTGATGGCATCGTTTGGTTGCGCAGTAATTTTTCACAAAACTTGCAAGCAGGTAAACAAGCACCGATAGAAATTATTATTAATGGTGTGGATTCCAGTCAGGCCAATATCACCATGGGCTACATCCAAGGCGTTTGGCAATCGTGGCTGACTCTTTTTTCAAATGCTCGGGGAATACAGTTAAATCTTCCTGTGGTTTTAGAACAACGAGTGTGGTTTAATTCGGCATTAAATAGCCGCTTATTTTTAGTGCCGGGTGTGATTGCGGTGATTATGACGATGATTGGATCATTGCTCACTGCCATGGTGGTGGCTCGTGAGTGGGAACGTGGCACTATGGAAGCATTGATGGTGACTCCTTTATCCATGAAAGAAATGCTGGCAGGCAAGTTAATCCCATATTTTATATTGGGCATGGGCAGCATGTTTATTAGTGTTGCCTTGGCGGTTTGGTGGTTTGGCGTTCCCTTGCGTGGCTCATTTTGGGTGATGGTTTTGGTTTCAGCCTTA
>JALSGX010000261.1 GCA_026982535.1 Ghiorsea sp.
GGGTAAATCCGAAGAAGAGATTGAAAAGCTTTTACCGCACATGGTGTTTGAAGGCAATCGCCCCACCAATTCTATTTTATTTCAAATGCTTACCCCCAAAACCTTGGGAAGCTTGATTGCCATGTATGAGCATAAGGTGTTTGTTCAGGCTGAAATCTGGGGCTTGAATGCCTACGACCAATGGGGCGTTGAGCTGGGCAAAGTCTTGGCGAAAAAAATCCTCGCTGAATTGGATGATTATGATGAAGTCACCAGCCATGATTCATCAACCAATGGTTTGCTGAATTATTATAAGGATAATCGAAAAGAGTGATGTTGAGTGTTTTTGGTGGTAACAAGCGCAATAGGCTTCTGCTTTGAGGTGAATGCCGAAAGCAGAAAGAGTACCCTAGGGTGGTACGGGAACGCCAACTTTTAAGACACTGCGCAACCTGCTGTTGGTGAACACATCCTTAACGGTTATACATGTGGTTGAGTTGATGGCTTTTCTGCCAGCAAGCATGATCAGAAGAAGGTATAGCACCCAATCGCCACGACCAATTGCCATCCAATGTTCCTGGTGTATTTAGCCTGGCTTCTGTGCCCAGCTCTAATAAGTCTTGCATAGGAATCACAGCCAACTTTGCAGGTGATGCAAGGGCTGCTTCAATCAAAGCCCACGGCATATCTTCAGCTTTGGCATGAAGTATGTTCAAGGCATGTTGTTGCACATGTTCATCACTGCTTTCAAACCAGCCCATGGTGGTATCATTGTCATGTGTTCCTGTGTAAACCACGCTGTCTTCTTCATGATTATGTGGTAAATATGGGTTGGAATCATCGCCACCAAAAGCAAAGTGCAGGATTTTCATGCCGGGTAGCCCAAATTGTTTGCGTAAAGCAGTGACTTCCTCCGTGATGATACCTAAATCTTCGGCTATCAACGGCAAGTTGCCCAACTTATCTTGCAGGGTTTGTAGCAATGCTGCGCCCGGTGCTTTGCGCCATTCACCGACTAAACCTGTATCACTTTCGGCAGGAATCACCCAAAAGGCTTCTAGTGCCAGGAAGTGGTCAATGCGCAACATATCCATGCGTGTTAGTTGATGGGTAACGCGTTTGACCCACCAATCAAAACCGTCTGCTTGCAACACATCCCAACGGTATAAAGGGTTGCCCCAGCGCTGCCCTGTTTTGGAAAAATAATCAGGGGGTACACCTGCAACTTCTGTGCATTCACCTGATTTATCCAAGGTGAAAAACTGTGGGTTTGCCCAAACATCGGCAGAATCATGGGCAACATAAATCGGTAAATCACCAAAGAGCTGCACACCTTTGGATTCAGCATATGTTTTGATACCTTGCCATTGTTTATCGAATAAAAATTGTTCAAAAATAACTTGTTGAATCAGTGTGTTGTGGGTTTCGCGGGCAGCTTGTAAGGCAGCTGCATGACGGGTGCGCAATTCATCTGACCATTGCCACCATGCTGCATGATTGTTTGCTGATTTAAGCGCAGAAAACAAAGCAAAATCATCCAGCCAGTGGGTATGTTGCTTTTGGAATGTTGAAACTTGCTGCGCTAACATTGTATCGGATTGAACATCCAACCAAAACTGATGGGCAGCTTGTTTGCGATATGCTGCATGTTGTTCTGCTGATACATGTTCTAAAGGTGTGTCTTGGGGCAACCAACCCGAAGTCAAACATGGGCGCAAATCAATCAGCTCAGGGTTGCCCGCAAAGGTGGACAAAGACTCATAAGGTGAGCCATGGCTATGGGTGGGCCCAAGTGGTAAGAATTGCCAAACACGAAAACCACTAGCAGCTAGACTATCGATAAAAGTGAAAGCTTCTTGCCCTAACACACCTTGATGAAAAGGACCTGGCAATGATGTAAGATGCAATAAAATTGCAGAACTTCTGCGGTCTATCCATCCACTGTTTGCGTATTGACTCAATTGCCTGCTCCACCACGGCGCATGGTTCCACCACCTTCTGCATCACCGCCACCTGATGAAATTTCTTCATCCAATGATAAGGGGGCAGGTGAGCCCAAAAGTTGATACAGTTTCTTCAAATGCGTGCGATAGAGTTGGTCAAAATCGCGCACCGCATCGCTTGGGTTATAATCCCCAAACCACCAACACCAATCCGAACCTTCGCAAATGCGCAGTTGTTCCACCGCTGCCTCCTGCATGTCTGGGCTGAGTGAGGCATATTTCACATCAAATACTTTTTTGGCTTCAATCAATAGCTCCCATGCTTTGGTTTTGGCATGGTCACCAATCCAGGTGGATAAATTGCCATATACCCATGAGCCAGCCGTGAGGCTATCCAGTGTATCAGTGGCGGGATGCTTAGCCAAATAATCGCTGAATGTGGTCAACTCTAATTCAGGATGATCAATCACAGCTTGGTAAAGCTTGGTTAAGAAGGGCAATGCGTTTTCATGGTAATGTTCCCAAGCATTTTCACCATCCATGATAATGGCAACCACGGGTGCTTCCATGCCTTGGGTACGGTGACGAATGCCTGCCAACTCGTGCATGAAGTTGTGAATCGCATCATCAGTGTTCCATTTGCTGTATTCAAAGCCCAACAAGTCGGACAATTTATCATCGCGAAAGAAGCATGTGATTTGACTATCACTTTCACCCACCAACCAAGGGTGGTATAAGTCGCGGTTATCGTGTTGTTCACGCAAATTGTATTTTAAGGAATGGTGCAGTACCGCTTCGCCTGTGGCACACCAAGTAAAACCTGATTCACCCAATAAAGCCAAGGTGTTGTTGCACACCGCGCCTTCAGCAGGCCAACAACCTTTAGCTTGATGCCCAAAGACATTGTGATGACTTTGTTGTGCTTTTTGGATGTGGTCGAGCGCGCGTTCTCTACCATTGGGATACGGTTCATCAGGAATCAAAGCGTCAGCCACAGTTTCATGCGCTGTTTTGAAATCCAACATCAAAGGCATAATGGGATGCGCGTACGGTGTGGTGGTAAGCTCAAGTTTGCCTGCTTCAACCAGTTTACGGTGAATATGCGGAATATCAGCGAGTAAGGATGCGATGAGAATCAACAAATCACGACGATCTTGGCTGGTAAACCCACTACCTTTTTCAATCAAGCGGCGGGCTACGAAGTTGTTTTGGCGCACCGTCTCACCTAGCCAAGCCAAATGATACCATGTCACCAAATCGGAAAAGTAGTTGTCACCTAGGTAATCAAGTGTATGTGTGTGTTTGGCATGTTCTGCCATATTCAATAAATTAGAATAAGCGGGATAGCGATGCAGGTTACGCTCATGGTTTAAGCGGAAACATGCTTCTAAGAGATGGACGCGAGAAGTGTTGCCAAAGCTTTGTTGTGTTAAAGCTGCCAATAGTGGATCACTGATTTCATGAATGCTTCCATCCAGATAGTTGCGCAGTTGGGTGGCATAATCTTCAATTTGATAGGTTAACGAGGGCACATAGTTCATCACCGCTTTGGCATGAGGAATTTGCATCAAAATCTCTGCCATATCGGTGTAGTCTTTCATGGCATGAAGGTAAACCCACGGCAAATGGTAGCGACCCGTATCGGCTTCGCGATAAAAGGGTTGGTGCATATGCCAGTAAAAAATAACGGATAATGGTTGGGTCATATTGTTCCTCAATATTAAAGTTGGATGTTTAATGAAACACAAAGCTGCATGATGGCAAGTTGAGCGTCCACCATGCAGCTTAAAAGCTTATGTTTGGTTTAATGTTACAGCTCGTGTAACTTTTGCCCCAGCATATCTGGTGTGACCAAAACAATGCCATTTTCAGACACATAAAACCGTTTGGCATCTTCTTCAGCATTCACACCAATTTCTGTACCCGCTGGAATCACTGAACCTTTATCAATCACACAGCGTTTGATGGTGCAATGTTGATGAATCTCAACATTGGGTAAAATAACGGAGTCTTCAACATTGCTGTAGGAATGTACCCGAACATTGGAGAATAATACAGAGCGGCGAACGGTTGAGCCCGTAATCAAACAACCGCCTGAAATCATGGAATCAACAGCCATACCTCGGCGCTCATCATTATCAAAGGCAAATTTGGCGGGAGGGAGCTGATCTTGATAGGTCCAAATAGGCCAGTTTGTATCGTACAGGTTTAATTCAGGCTCAATTTCTGCCAAGTTGATATTGGCTTCCCAATAGGAATCTACGGTTCCCACATCTTTCCAGTAGCCTGACGCACCCGTGTTGGCATCCAAGAATGGAAAAGCAAAGGCATTGGCATGTTCAATGGCATGAGGGATAAGGTCATGCCCGAAATCATGAGTGGATGCTTCATCTTTGGCATCTTCTATCAACCGCTCACGCAAGTATTGCGCGGAAAACACATAAATACCCATAGAAGCAAGGGCTTGGCTTTTATCATCGGGCATAGGTTTAGGTTCAGATGGTTTTTCAGCAAACTCAACAATGCGCGACTCATCATCAATCGCCATCACCCCAAAGGCTTTGGCTTCATCCAAAGGGACTGGAATGCAGCCCACAGTAATATCCGCACCTTTAGCAGCATGGGCAGCTATCATTTTACCATAGTCCATTTTATAAATGTGATCACCTGCAAGGATGAGTACATATTCAGGATTGTAGTGGCGGATAATATCCAGATTTTGATACACCGCATCCGCAGTACCCGTATACCAACCTTCACCCATGCGTTGTTGCGCAGGAAGCACCTCAACAAACTCACCAAACTGCCCCGACATAAAGCTCCAGCCGCGCTGCAAATGCCGTTGCAACGAGTGCGATTTGTATTGGGTAATCACGGAAATACGGCGAATGCCTGAATTGATGCAGTTGGACATGGGGAAATCAATAATGCGAAACTTACCACCAAAGGGAACAGCAGGCTTTGCGCGCCATTGGGTTAAAGCCTTAAGCCTAGAGCCTCGACCACCTGCCAAGACCAAAGCTACGGTATTAGCGGTAAGTTTACTGATATTGCGTTCTACGGTTATAGGCTGTTGCTCCAGCATCTGCTGCCTCCTTAGTGGTCATGTTATATTCAATAAAGCAAGACGGATGCTAACAGTTTCTGTATGCTTTCGCTATTAAGAAATTACATACGATGGCTTTGCTCATTGTATGCCCAAAGGAGAACTTCTGATGCGCATCAAGTCTATGCCAACACAACCTATCGCAGGGCAACGACCCGGCACTTCAGGCTTAAGAGCCAAGGTCAAAGTATTTCAACAGCCGCATTATCTGGCGAACTTTGTGCAATCTGTGTTTGATGTGATTGGTGATATTTCAGGGCAGACTTTGGTGTTGGGTGGCGATGGTCGCTACTTCAATCGCGAAGCCATTCAAATTATCATCAAAATGGCGGCTGCCAATGGTTTTGCCAAAGTGTTGGTGGGGCAAGGCGGGATTTTATCCACACCTGCTGCTTCCTGTGTGATTCGTAAGTATCAAGCATTTGGAGGGTTGATTTTATCGGCAAGCCACAATCCTGCGGGACCTGATGCAGATTTTGGTATCAAATATAATATCGGCAACGGCGGCCCTGCACCTGAGCAAGTTACTGAAGCGATATTCAAGCGCACAACTGAAATCACAGCATACAAGATTGTTGAAGCTGATGATATTCACCTTGATGAAATTGGGCAGTTTAGTATGGGTGATATGCAGGTTCAGGTCATTGATGCGGTGGCTGATTATGCGGCTTTGATGCAAGGTATCTTTGATTTTGACGCCATTCGTGGTCTTTTAGCCCAAGACTTTTCTTTTGTGTTTGATGCCATGCACGCCGTGACAGGGCCTTATGCCACCACGATTTTGGAAGATATGTTGGGCGCGCCCAAAGGCACGGTGATAAATGGTGAGCCCAAGGAAGACTTTGGCGGCGGGCATCCAGACCCGAATTTGACTTATGCCCATGAGCTGGTTGATATATTGTATGGTGATGATGCGCCTGACTTTGGCGCGGCATCCGATGGTGATGGCGACCGCAATATGATTTTGGGTAACCATTTCTTTGTCACCCCCAGCGATTCACTGGCTGTGATGGCTGCCAATGCGACTTTAGTGCCTGCTTATCAAGATGGTATTGCAGGTGTGGCGCGTTCTATGCCCACATCAGGTGCGGTGGATAGAGTGGCAGAAGCTTTGGGCATTGATTGCTATGAAACACCCACAGGTTGGAAGTTTTTTGGCAGCTTGATGGATGCAGGCAAAGTTACCCTTTGCGGTGAAGAGTCCTTTGGCACAGGTTCCGACCATGTGCGCGAAAAAGATGGGCTATGGGCTGTTCTTTTCTGGCTTAATATCTTGGCTGTGCGTCAAGAATCGGTGGAAAGCATTTTGGCAGACCATTGGGTGAAATACGGGCGCAACTTCTATTCTCGCCACGATTATGAAGCCGTGGATTCAGCAGCAGCCACGCAAGTGCTGCAACATGTGCGTGACCAATTTGAAAGCCTAAAAGGGCAAACATTGGCTGGGCGTGTGGTGAAGCTGTGTGATGACTTTGCTTATACCGACCCGATTGATGGCAGCATCAGCACCAATCAAGGGGTGCGTGTGTTGTTTGAGGATGGTTCGCGTATTATTTTCAGGCTTTCAGGCACGGGTACAAGTGGTGCAACCATCCGTATTTATTTGGAATCCTATGAACAAGATACAACCAAGCATGACTTGGATGCCCAAGTCGCTCTCGCTGATATGATTGATGCAGCCCATCAAATATCCAAACTACCTGAATTTACAGGCAGAGATAAACCTACGGTGATTACATGATGTCAATAGTTTTACCACCAGAAGCATGGGCAATCATTGAAGCCCGAAGCCACGACCCTTTTGTTTGGCTGGGTATGCACGAGCATCCTAAAGGCGGGGTGGTGGTTCGCGCTTTTAAGCCAAGAGCAGAGAAGATGTGGTTGCTGCCCAAAGGTGGGCGAGCGCAAGCTATGCAACGCATTGAAGGCACAGATGTTTTCGAGAAACACTGGAAAAGCGGCAGCTTTGATAAGGCTTATACTTTCCGTATTGAAAATAGTGATGGGCATCAGTGGGAAGAAGCAGATGTGTATCGCTTTTCGCCCATGTTGGGTGAGTTGGATTTGCATTTGATTGGCGAAGGTAATCATTTTGAGAAATACCGCATCATGGGTGCGCATGTTCGTCATCACGATGGTGTTGATGGTGTTGGGTTTGCTGTTTGGGCGCCTTCAGCAGAGCGTGTGAGCGTGGTGGGTAATTTTAATCATTGGGATGGGCGCGAACACCAAATGCGGGTGCGTGGTTCATCGGGCGTGTGGGAATTATTTATCCCCAACCTGTGTGTAGGCGAAATATACAAATTTGAAATCCGCACCAAACATGGTGATGTCTTTCAAAAGACTGACCCCTATGCCCAGCAAATGGAGCTGCGCCCAGCCACTGCTTCGGTGGTGCATAATCCGAAAACATATACATGGCATGATGCCGATTGGGTGAACAATCGCCCAGCCACCCAAGCTTTGGATAAACCCATGAGCATTTATGAGCTGCATCTCGGCTCATGGCGCAGAGAAAACAATACTTACATGAGTTACAAAGATTTGGCGCACCAGGTGGTCGAATATTGTACTTGGATGGGCTACACCCATATTGAGCTGATGCCGATGACGGAGTACCCATATGATGGTTCATGGGGGTACCAAACCGTGGGTTATTTTGCGCCGACCAGTCGCTTTGGTTCACCTGATGATTTTCGTTATTTCGTGGATTATTGTCATCAAAATAACCTTGGTGTGTTTCTTGATTGGGTGCCCGCCCATTTTCCCAAAGATGCGCATGGGCTTGCGCGATTTGATGGCACACCCTTGTATGAACATGAAGACCCGCGCCTTGGCGAACACAAAGACTGGGGAACCTATATCTTCAATTTTGGGCGCAATGAAGTGCGTAACTTTTTGATTGCATCGGCACTGTTTTGGTTGGATGAATATCATATTGATGGGTTAAGGGTGGATGCTGTGGCATCCATGTTGTATCTGGATTATTCGCGAGAAGATGGCGAGTGGGTTCCCAATAAGCATGGTGGTAGAGAAAACCTTGAAGCCATTGAGTTCTTAAAGCAATTCAACTGCCTTGTGCATGAGCGATTTCCCGGTATTGTGACTATGGCGGAAGAATCCACATCATTTCCTATGGTCTCGCGCCCCACTTACTTGGGTGGTTTGGGGTTCACCATGAAATGGAACATGGGCTGGATGAATGACACGCTTTCATACTTTGAAGAAGACCCCATCAATCGCTCCTACCATCATCATACACTAACATTTTCAGCAGTTTACGCCTTTACGGAAAACTTTATCCTGCCCCTTTCGCATGATGAAGTGGTGCATGGCAAAGGCTCAATGCCACAAAAAATGCCGGGTGATGACTGGCAGA
>JALSGX010000262.1 GCA_026982535.1 Ghiorsea sp.
ATGCGCCACGCTTTGCGCGGCGCACTAACGTCGTAAATCACCAGCTTGCGGATTGATTACTACTATGCTTCCGCAACCTATGAACTTGAACGAATGCAGCAGACTTGAACACAAGCGCCACAGCAGCAAGTCTGCGTGGATTTACTTTGTTATGTGTTATTGAGACATGTATATATCATACCCATTAATATACTGAATTTATCAAGAGCAGCTTAATGCACTAAGTAGTCTTTTGATTTGTATGTGTTAATAAACAGCCAGGAAGTTCTTTATCCCCAACGAAAACACCTCACTGCATTAGCCGACACTTACCCCACTGGCACGAAATCACCAATGCATCACCATTTGCACATTCAGCAGTATAGAGATCCACACCCTGCCTTTGCTGCAAAAAAACAACATCTTTTGCGCAGCGTTGCTGAGAAGAAAACTGTTGAGCTTGAAATTCATGCACACCAATCGACCGGCCAACTGAAGAAGTAGGCGCTAAAATTCGCCCTTCCCCTTCTTGTACAACAGACTTACCGCCAGAATAGACCACCCCATCTAATACTAATTTGCGCTTTTCCATATACTCATTTTTTGTAAGCAGCCCATCTTTATACAACTGATTCAAGGCCAGTAACTTACGGGAAGCAAGAGCATCACCACGCGCAGCTGTGGCTCCATATGCCCCACTGCACCCCATGTCAGCCTCCAGCATCGTCAAATGCTCAATCCTAGCATCTGCTGCTGATGTGGCACTGGAGTAGTTAGCCTGCTTAGCTATCACGTTGAAAGGGAACCACAAAAGACCATCTACAAAATCAGCCCCCGTCATATCCTCCTTATCTTGCTCAACCCCATTAATAATCACTTGTGCCTTACGCTTCTCTGTTTGAATACCTGAGCAGGTGAGCATATCATCCGTTGCCCGTTCCCGTTTCATTACTTGGTGGCTTGCACTATTAGCACAGCCATAAAGAGAAACAATTACTCCAATAACCAATATTAACCTAAACATACCCATCTTCTTCCTTATTCAATAACACCTAATAAAGATGCAACTGCTACATCAGATCATAAACAGAGAAATGAATCCAATCTTGGAGCAATACAAACCATATATAAGAGCATGAGAAATTTCTTTTACACATAACGTCGTAAATCACCAGCTTGCGGATTGATTAC
>JALSGX010000263.1 GCA_026982535.1 Ghiorsea sp.
CTTTAAGCACCACCAATTCATCAATTGCTTCACCCGCATCCAAGGCGTGTTTTACAGCATGTATACCTGCAATTTTACTCATGAATATGTATCCTTAAATGCCGCTATAAAGTCTTCCAACATATCATGTGGTAAATCATTGATACCTGCCGCAGCTTTGCGCCCGCCACCTGTGGGGAAGGACATACACAATTCATCGGCACCTGTTTTGTTGGATAGCGGTGCACGAACGCTGACCCGATAATTGCCATGATCCATGCGGGTGATGAGTGCATGTGCCCTGTCTTTATAAATCCGTGCCAGCGCATTGCCATACACACCTGAAACACGGCGCGACCACGCCTCATCAGGCATCATAAAAGCAGCCACTTTATCATCTAAGAACACCGCTTCGGAGACTTCCGCCTTTGCCATATCATCGGCATAACCTTGGCTTAACACCTGATAAGCTGGCGACTGCGCGATAAAATCAAACGGATTTTCAAACGGTTTCATTTGCTGATACAAGTCTTTGGGGTCAAAATACAAATCATCCAAAGTCACGCCATAACCATTGTAGTTGAGCAGCGTGCCCAAATGCTCAAGCTGGCTTACTTGCTTTTCATTCAAGTTTAATGGTGCTGCGGCACTCCTTGCTGAATCAAACAGGTTATCACCAAATGCCGCCACCACTGCCCACGGCAAATACGCACCCTTCAAATAACCATTCACCAACAAGCTGGTGCAAACATTGGCATCGGTGTTGATATGGGCTTCCAAGTGGTCATGCTCTGGAATATCACCTGCAAAATGGTGGTCAAAATAGCGCACCTTCGCCCCTGCATCCAAAGCTTTGAGCAGACCTTCCCTGTTTTTATCCAGCGAAACATCCAGCACAATAATTTCATCACCCGCTTGGGCATCCACCCGCTTTAACAGGTTAATATCCCGCTTCACCCCCGTCACCAACTCCGATGATACAGGCACTGCCAAGCGTAACTGGTGCAATGCACATAATCCATCGGCATCACCATTAAATACATCATAAATCATATTGTTTCATTTCCTTTTTTCTTCAATCTCTCAGCCTAAACTGCTACCCTGTAACCTAAGCCGTCACTCCCGCGAAGGCGGGAATGACAAGCTATATTTTAGATGGCTCTAATCCTTTATAAAGTTCGTTCCAAAA
>JALSGX010000264.1 GCA_026982535.1 Ghiorsea sp.
TGGTTTTGGTGGTGCATTTATTGCGCTTTGGACATCCAAATGGTGGGCAAAACGCGGCAACAAAATGCAACAAGTGATTAACCCAACCACACCCAAAGAAAAATTGGTTTATGAAACTGTTGAAGCTTTAGCCCAGCGCGCTGGCATCAAAATGCCTGAAGTTTGGGTATATTGGGATGATGTGCCGAATGCGTTTGCCACTGGCCCTAGCCGCAACAACTCTATGGTTGCTGTATCCTCAGGGCTTGCCACCAGCTTAAACGATGCAGAGCTTAAAGCGGTACTTGCCCATGAAGTGGGTCATATTGCCAATGGTGACATGGTCGCCACGACATTATTGCAGGGCTTGATGAACACCATCGTCTATTTTGTGGCAAGTATGCTTGCGCGTTTGATTGCCAGTGCTATAGCACGCGGCGAACAACCTAGCCCCTTTGTATATATGGGTGTCAGTTTTGTATTACAGATTCTATTGTCCTTCTTGGCAGCTATCGTGGTCTGCGCTTATTCGCGTAAGCGAGAGTTCAAAGCGGATGCTTATGCTGCCGATGCTTTGGGTGCAGAATCTATGATTAGCGCATTGCAAAAGATTGATACATTATCACGTCAATCTGTGGAATGGGAGCATAGAGAATCGCGTGAAGATGCGCTTGCAACCATGAAAATCTATGCCGCACACGGTGGTATCAAAGGCTTGTTTGCGACGCATCCACCGATTGAAGCGCGTATTGCAGCATTACGTAACCGCCGTTAAGCTTTAGGCATGTCTCATGCCTCACGCAATGCTCCCCATCAATCTGTTGCCATTCTTATTATTGGCAATGAAGTGTTGTCGGGGCGCACGCGTGAAGCCAATGCTTGGTTTGCCGCCCAATCACTCTTTGACGTGGGTTGCAAGCTAAGCGAAGTGGCGATTGTTCCCGATGTTCACGATGTGATTGTCTCAACATTACAACGCTTACATCAAAGCTACGATGCAGTCATTACCAGTGGCGGCATTGGTCCTACCCATGATGACATTACCATGCAAAGTGTAGCAGATGCTTTTGATGTTCCCCTTTTAGAACATGCCGACACCATCAAAGTCATGACTGATTATTATGGTGAAGATGCTCTCACCGAAGGAAGAAGGCGCATGGCAAGGCTTCCTGAT
>JALSGX010000265.1 GCA_026982535.1 Ghiorsea sp.
CATCTTTATTCAATCAAAGCGACTTTACACCCCGCATGTTTATCGCGCTCATCCTTAGTGTGAGCTTTGGTTTGGGTGTGCTCATTCCCACAACCGCAGTTGCACTGACTATGGCTTGGATGGCAAAAACACGAAAAAAACTCTCTTTGCAAAACTTATTTATTGGCGATTTAGAGCATTTACAAAGCTACCCTTGGATTATGCGTTCAGGCAATCGCCCTTGGCTTATTTTTGGTATCACCAGCCTTTTGCCTGTAAGTATTCTTGCCTTGTTTTCATGGTTAATGCTTGGAACAAGCAATGAAGTGGAGCAACACTTCATCCTCATGCAAGCCATCGTACTGTTCAGCAATCTTATCTTTGGTGGTATGGCATTGGTATGGATTACCAGCCGCACAGTTCACCGCATCACCCGCGAACTTTCGCAAGGTCTCAACTTCTTACGCCAAGGTAAATTTGATGGGCATGTTGCGGTGATGATTGATGATGAAATGGGTGAGTTGGCACGCGGGTTAAACACTGCTTTGGCAGGCTTGAAAGAACGCGATAACCTCAAGGATTCACTCGCCATCGCCAGCGATATTCAAAAAGGGCTGATGCCCAAGCATGAGCCTAATGTGACCAACTATGCCATTGCTGGATTTCAGCAAAGCTGTCATGCCGTGGGTGGCGACTACTTCGATTATATTGAGCGGCATGATGGCACAACATGGCTAGTCATTGCTGATGTAGCCGGCAAAGGTTATCCCGCAGCCCTCACCGTTGCCAATCTTCAAGCCATGCTTCATGCCCTAGCCAACGGCGAAGACATCACACTTCTCGATGCAGCAACATACATCAATAAGTCACTTACCCAGTCCTTACAAGGCGGTCGTTTTGTCACCTTATTTATGGCAGAACTCAACCACCAAAACCATGACATGCATTGGATTAATGCAGGGCATATCCCCCCTCTCCTATGGCATCAAGATAGTATCAAACATCTTGAAGCGACCTCGCCACCACTGGGTATGTTGGACAATATTACGTTGCAAGTACAAACCACAACATTGAGCCTTGGAGACACCTTGTATGCGTGTACGGATGGTATTACCGAAGCACGCGATGCCAGCGGTGAGATGTTTGGCGATAAAAATGTTGAA
>JALSGX010000266.1 GCA_026982535.1 Ghiorsea sp.
AACGTATGATATTGATGATCAAGGCGCACATGCGTTTATCCAATTTAAGGTTAGCCACTTGGGATACAGTTGGTTGCTTGGTCGCTTCAATACATTTGATGGCACATTTAATTATGATGAGAAAAACCCAAGCGCATCATCTGTGCAAGTGGTCATTGATACCAACAGCGTAGACTCCAATCATGCATTGAGGGATAAACACCTAAGAAGTAAAGATTTCTTGATGACGGGTCGTTACCCCGAGGCCAAGTTTGTCAGCACATCCTTCAGTGAGAATGGTGATGATATTACTGTGAAAGGTAAGTTCACCTTGCATGGTGTGACCAAAGATATTGTGCTTCAAGGCAAACATATCGGTGCAGGCAAAGACCCTTGGGGCGGTTATCGCCGTGGTTTTGAGGCTTGGACAACCATCAAGATGAAAGATTATGGTTTTTTGATGGATTTGGGGCCACTTTCACAAGAAGTGAAGTTGTATTTTTCCATTGAAGGTATCAAACAATAGTATATGAGTATAAAGGTGGTGTAGCATGGGATTATTGGTTGAAGGCAAATGGGTGGATCAATGGTATGACACCAAGGAAAGTGGCGGCAAGTTTGTTCGCAAAGACTCATCTTTTAGGCAACATATAGGTGATGACGCATTTCCTGCTGAAGCAGGGCGTTATCATTTGTATGTTTCGCTGGCTTGCCCTTGGGCGCACCGCACGCTTATATTTCGTAAGCTTAAAAGTTTGACTGATTTGATTGATGTCACGGTGGTGTCGCCTGATATGTTGGACAAGGGTTGGATGTTTGAACCGCCTGAACCCTTGTATGGTTTTGACTATGCTCACCAGCTTTATACCCATGCGTTAGCAGATTACACAGGGCGGGTGGTGGTGCCTATTTTGTGGGATAAAAAGACACAAACTATTGTCTCCAATGAATCCGCTGAAATCATTCGTATGTTTAACTCTGCGTTTAATCATTTAACGAGTAACTTTGCAGATTATTATCCTGAAGACTTGCGCTCTGTCATTGATGAAGTGAATGAAGATATTTACCACAACATCAATAACGGTGTGTATAAATGCGGCTTTGCGACCACGCAAGAAGCTTATGATGAGGCGTTTGATGCCTTGTTTGCAGGCTT
>JALSGX010000267.1 GCA_026982535.1 Ghiorsea sp.
CATCATAAACAGCCTGTTTGATTTCAGGCTTATAGTCATTCACATTCACAAAAAATGGAATCACCAGCAAAGCAATAAGTACAATGGCAATAAAACCAAACGAAAACTTTAAAAATTTAAGCATAACAACCCCAGTGGCATAACAAAACTATTGCGAAGTGGCTCTGTAAGCCGGGTTCTGTACCTTTGTTTGTTGCCAAACAAGGTGATGATCATTCATCTGGACAAATTGTTACCAACTGCCTCAAGCAACCTACCCGAAGCCAAGTGCGAGTCACACCATCAGACTTCCTATTTGGTCTTGCTGCGGATGGGGTTTACCTAAGCCTTGTCTTGTCACCAAGCCAAGCGGTGCGCTCTTACCGCACCCTTTCACCCTTACCTTGTGCGAACACATGGCGGTCTAGTCTCTGTGGCACTTTCCTAGGGTTGCCCCCACTGGATGTTATCCAGCATCCTACTCTGTGCAGCCCGGACTTTCCTCCCTATGCAGATGTTTTCACAAGCGCATAGCGCGACCATCCAAGCCACTTCGCGTGGCAAGTGTAATCAGTTTATTGAAAAATACGAATATTCAGGGTTTTGGGTTGTTGTGGTCGTCTTTCTTGCGCGGTTTGAAGAATACCCATGCAACAATGCCCATGAGCACAAAGAATAAGCCAAGTTCAATCAAAGCAGCCCACCACATTAGGGGTTAATCTGTTCCATAGGCATATCTTTCATATCCATATCACCCATGTCCATATCGTGGGTATTCATGTCATGTTCGTTCATGTCATGCGGCGGCATATTGTCCATATCATGGGTGTTCATCTTATGTTCATCCATATCGTGCCCATTCATATCATGTTGCATTGGCATCTGATGTTCTGAATGTTCCATGTCATGCATACTGTGCATTAGGGTACTGCCGCGAATCATGGTGAAAATACCGATACCAACCAACAGGATGGCAGCAACTTTGAGTACCCAGCCGCGTGTTTTAGGGGATGCAGATTTAAGTACCACAGGTGCTATCATCATGGCAGGCATTGTGCCTAAGCCAAAGGCAAACATCATGGATGCGGATAATCCAATGCTACCTGAAGTGAGGCTTAAGGCTAAACCAGCATAGACTAGCCCACAGGGT
>JALSGX010000268.1 GCA_026982535.1 Ghiorsea sp.
ACCCAATGCCGCCATGGTTCCTACTGTCCACACTTCCGCAATCAATACGGTAAGCAAGGGAAGCACTACACCTCTGGGTGAGCGAAACGAGACATACAACAATAAAATAAGCAATGCGATGATAATGGGTTGCATGCGTGTCATTTCTTGGGGCATATACACACCAAACACACCTTCAATCACAGGACGACCTGAAATGAAGAACTCCTCATGACCACCTCTGGCTTTAAGTTCTTCCACTTTGTTTTTCACCAAATCGTAAATATCGGCATAAGTCTCGCGCGCATTGGGCTGCGGGCGAACAGCCAAAACCGTGCCTACCCCATCTTTGGATACAATCACATCTTCATAAATACCAAACTCGTGCATGCGTTGCTTGATATGGTCGATTTCTTCTTGTGTTTGTGGCACACCGTCCATAAATGGTTCCACATCAAGCCCCGAAGCCGAGCCACGAATATCTTTGATGGTGGCAAGCGATAACAAATCATTCAGTGATAATGTGCGCAACAATGGCTGCTCACCCAACCAGTCCGTCAACTCCTGTACCAAACTTAAAGTATGCTGGTTATATATACCTTCTTCCTTGTTTAGAATACCAATAATCACCAAGTCAGAACTGCCAAACTTCTCATCCAGCACTTGCTTATTGATATACGCATCACTGTGTTTGGGTAACATGGCATCCGTATCGGTTTCGATATGAATGGAGCGCATTTGATTGCCTGCCATCACAGTGATAAGCAATAGCATCACCAGCACAGTTTTCGGGTGCTCCAATATCCAGCTAAATAATTTATGCATAGTAAAAAACCTTATTTGCCGCGATAACCGCGTTTAATCATGCGCTCTGTAAATAAGCGGTCAGATAAACCTGTGTTGTATTTGAAGTCCGACAGAATCAGCTCTGTTTTATGCCCTGTTTGCACATTGGTCATCACACCACCCATGGCTGTCCAAATACCATCAATCTTTTGAATACCCGTCGAAACCAAGTGTTTTAACTCACGACCTTTTTTGTCCCAAAAGTCCACCTTGACATACATGTGGATATCTTTTCGTACATAGTACACCACTTTAGAGTAGCCCAAATCTTTCATCAGCTGCTTGGTTTTTGGTACAGCTTG
>JALSGX010000269.1 GCA_026982535.1 Ghiorsea sp.
CCACACCAAAGAGTGTGATGAAGCCAACCGATGCCGGCACGGATAAATACAAGCCTGAAAGGTATAAGCTGACCACGCCACCAATCATGGCAAATGGGATATTCATAATAATCAAACCCGCCTGACGCAATGAACCAAAGGTGACAAACAACATCAAATAAATCAGCGCAATGGCAATCGGCACAACCAAACTCAATCTGTCCGCAGCACGCTGTTGATTCTCAAATTGACCGCCAAAGGTCACATAATAACCTGTTGGAAAATCAATTTTACTGTCAATTTGCGCCTGAATATCTTGCACAAAGCTGACCACATCACGTCCTTCCACATTGGCTTGAATCACCACCTGACGGCGCGCTGATTCCCGCGCAATTTCAACAGGACCATCCACTTCATGAATCTTAGCCAAGGTGTATAATGGCACTTTCGCTCCGCGCGGGGTGTTGACCAATAAATTTTGAATATCTTTGGTCGAGGTGCGGTCTTTTGCCGCATAGCGCAGAAGCACAGATGTGCGGCGGTTATCTTCAATGATTTCAGTGACCACCTGCCCTGCCACGGCTGTTTCAATCAGCATATTGATGTCTTCAACATGCAAGCCGTATTTGGCTATGGCTTCCGATAAAATATCAATTTGCAGGTATGTTTGCCCCGATAACCTGCCTCTAAAAATATCAATCGCACCATCCACATTGGCAACAATGGTTTCAATTTCTTCAGATAAGCGTTCAAGGGTTTGCAAATCATCACCATACAATTTGATTGCCATTGCCGAGCGCACACCCGTCAACATCTCAGATACACGCATATCAATGGGTTGTGAAAACGCATAATCAACGCCTTCAAATTGCTCCATTTTCTCGCGTAACTTCTCTAATAAAGTTGCCTGATCAATCGTCCATTCGGATTTAGGTTTGGTGATAATAAAGTTGTCCGTCTGGTATAAACCCATGGGGTCCATGCGCAATTCATCCGCACCTGTTCGCGCCACAACGCTAATCACTTCAGGAATTTCCATGAAGGCTTTTTGCATAGGTGCATCCAATGCCAAGGAATGTTTGAGCGACACATCCGATGATTTTTCCATCAAAATCACCGTTGAACCTTCA
>JALSGX010000270.1 GCA_026982535.1 Ghiorsea sp.
TATTACCTCCTTCCATTGATGAATGGTTGCCAGGCAGTCATCTTGCCCGTTTTGTTGCAGATGTTGTTGCACAACTTGATACATCTGCGATAGAAAAGTGCTACACGGGTCGAGGTAGTGATGCATGGCATCCTAAGATGCTGATTAGCCTTCTTTTTTATGGTTATGCTACGGGCGTGTTTTCAAGCCGTAAACTTGAACAAG
Organism: Ghiorsea sp.; assembly: GCA_026982535.1. GTDB lineage: Bacteria > Pseudomonadota > Zetaproteobacteria > Mariprofundales > Mariprofundaceae > Ghiorsea. The sequence continues at coordinate 205 of JALSGX010000270.1, forward strand.
CAACACATGATTCAGTTGCTTTCCGCTACTTATGTGCCAATCAGCACCCCGACCATGATAGTATTGCGACTTTCCGTCGTAGGTTTCTCAATGAACTTGAATCCCTTTTTGTTCAGATACTACATGTTGGCAGTGAGATGGGCCTGATCAAGCTGGGGCATGTAAGTTTGGATGGTACAAAGATGAAAGCCAATGCCAGCAAGCATAAGGCATTAAGTTGGGCATATGCCAACAAACTTGAGGCGCAGTTTGAAGCTGAAGTGAAAGAACTCATGCGGTTGGCAGATAAAGCAGATAACTCTGACTTACCTGATGGGTTCAGCATTCCTGAAGAGCTTGAGATTCGTGAGAAACGTCTTTCTGCAATTCGTGATGCCAAGGTTAAGATAGAAAAGCGAGCGGCAGAACGCCATGCTCGTGATATAGCTGAATATGAAGCCAAAGTGGTCAAGCGTGAAGCCAAGGAAAAAGCGACAGGGAAGAAGACACGGCGTGCAGCACCCAAGCGACCTGAAGAAGGGCCAAGAGATAAAGATCAAGTGAATCTAACCGATGAAGAGTCACGTATTATGCCTACCTCTGGCGGAGGTTTTGAGCAGACATATAATGCGCAAGCTGGGGTGGATATGGATAGCATGGTTGTTGTTTCCACAAACCTTTCTAACAATCCTAATGATAAACGTGAGTTGGAACCTGTTGTTGAAAGGTTGGTAGAACTACCTGACTCACTCGGTAAGGTTGAAACCTTGGTTGCAGATACTGGTTACTTTAGTGAACACAATGTAAAGGTTTGTGAACAGCATCAAATAAACCCACTGATTGCGCATGGTCGTCAGCCACATCACCCTCCTTTGGCTGAACGTATTGCCCATGCTGAAGCTACTGAAAAAATGGATTCAGA
>JALSGX010000271.1 GCA_026982535.1 Ghiorsea sp.
TGTTTTCAGGTGGTGTAAGAAATGTTATAAACAACCACACAACGGTTGTGACTAACACCACAAATATATAGTTGTAACCCGCTCCAAGACTGGTTTCATAGGAGATGCCAGAGTCGCTAAACTTCAACCAGCCATAAAGCACAAAGGGTGTGATGGTGGCTGAAATTTCCGAATAAACATTCACCCGCCACCAATACCAGCGCAAGATTAATACCAAACCAAGTCCTGCACCTGCCTGAAAAACAAATTCCCAAACCGCTTTTATGGAGGTCAGTTGCGTGGTGACAAACAATGCAATTACTGCCAGTGCCAAACTAACAAAACGCGAAGTTTTTAATTGTTGTTTTTCACTCTTGTCTTTAACATTTAACACATCATTGGCAATCATACCCGCACCCCAATTGATTTGGGTTGAGATGGTGCTCATGTAAGCACCCAAAAAGGCAGCGGCGAGTAATCCTTTTGCACCAGTTGGCAGAAAATCTCGAATGGTGTAAACAAAACCTAAGCGTTTTTCATCGGCAGCAATTTCAGGGTAAAGAATAATAGCAGCGAGTCCAACCAAAACCCAAGGCCACGGACGCACACAATAATGCATCACTTGAAACAGTACGGTTGCTTTGAGTGCGTCTTTATCGGTGCGCGTACTCATGATACGTTGGGCGATATAACCGCCACCGCCTGGTTCGGCACCTGGATACCAGCTTGCCCACCATTGAAAAGCCATAAAACCAATCAAAGAACCCATGGGTAAAACCCAAATTTGCGAAGCTGAATCTCCACCGATTTGAGGGAAAAAATTGAGTGTTCCCTTATCGCCCAGTTTCGCGACAATACCATCAAGCCCACCCACTTCTGGTGATTTTAAAACAAACCAAGCTAATAAAAAACTGCCAACCATAGCAAGGGTGAATTGCATAACATCGACAAGAGCAATGCCACGTAGCCCAGAAATGGTCGAATAAAAAGTCACAAACAACATCAAAGCTGCCACCACCCAAAAGGCTTGTTCATTTGATAAGCCTAACAACACTTGGACAATTGAAATCATGGCTAAGTTAACCCAACCAATAACCAAAGCATTCATAAATAAACCCAAATATGC
>JALSGX010000272.1 GCA_026982535.1 Ghiorsea sp.
ATTCATGTTGCAGCAGGTTTGAAAAAAGGCGACGATGAATACCTTCATACCCTAGAAAAAGCCCATGTATTGCCTTTATTTCCAGAAAAGTGGCATTTCCCAAGCAGTGCCAATCCAGAAAGAACTTACACGCTATTGAATAAAGAAAGCCCTGAGTTTATCCGCTTTATCAATCCATCAGACTATCGAATTGCTCGTGAAGCTTGTGGAGCTTGTCATTTGGCGACCATTCAAGCTGCCGAATCTTCGATGATGTCAACCACTGCCATGTTATGGGGTGGCGCATCCTACAATAATGGCATATTGCCTTATAAGCAATATATCTTAGGAGAAGCCTATACAAAAGATGGCGAAGGTGCAAAATTGCTTGCCCCTATAGCACCAACCCAAGAAATGATGGATAGAGGCATATTACCTGCTTTAAACCCATTGCCCGCCTGGGAAACAGTTAAACCAGCCGATGTTTTTCGAGTGTTTGAAGGTGGTGGACGAAACATTAGTAACTTATTTCCTGAAGTGGGTTTGCCCAATGCATTAGGGCAGTTGCAACGCCTTGAAAAGCCAGGAAAGCCCGATTTAAAGCAATCCAACCGAGGTCCTGGAACTGGCGGACGGGTCGCCATTCCCGTGCTCAATATTACCAAAACACGCTTAAATGACCCGCATACGTGGTTTTTAGGAACCAATGACCAGCCAGGAGATTACCGGTCATCGGGTTGTGCCAGTTGCCATGTGGTTTATGCCAATGACAGAGACCCTCGTCATTCAGGAAAATACGCACAGTTTGGTCATACGGGCAAAACACAAACCAAAGACCAGGCCATTAGCAAAGAGGAATCAGGTCATCCATTGCAACATAAATTCACCCGAGCCATACCAACCAGTCAATGCATGAGCTGCCACATGCATCAACCCAATATGTTTATGAACACCTATTTGGGTTATACCATGTGGGATTACGAATCGGATGCTCCTTTTATGTGGCCAGAAAAACAATTTTATCCAAGCGAAGAAGAAAAGCGAGCGACGTTAGACAGAAACCCAGAAGGGGCTTCCCCTCGTGGCAAGTGGAAGGATATGGATTTTGTGTTAGGCGTTT
>JALSGX010000273.1 GCA_026982535.1 Ghiorsea sp.
GGCTTAGGATTAGTAAAAAGCTTCTTCATTGCTGGAAACAGTGAACGAAGTTCATTGGCTCCCAGCCTGCCATCTAATTCAAAAACGCTTGAAAGTTTATCAAGGTAGTCTTTTGCATACACCTTAAGTTCAATGATTTTATCATGGTCTTTTCCAAATAGAATTTTATCATCTGCCAAGAGTTTTTGCATTGTTGATTCTGGAAAACGATACCCCATTAAAGGCTCAACACATGGCTTTTTTGTTTTCGGATGAATAACATCATATCGATACCCCTCTTTGCCTGGGTTATGAACACTTTGGCTGCCTGTATAAATACCATCTAAATCTATATACTTATATCTATCCAATGCACCTAATTGGAATTTATTTTTTCTAAACCACTCAGTGTATTTTTTTTGAAGTATTTCTGGGTCAGAATATTCCTGTATGAAATCGCTCCCAATTTTGATGAGTAAATCTTTTATTTTAGAATCAGAAGACCTCCAAACCCCCTCTAAGCAGCTCTTAGCCTTTGCATATACAAGTATTGTTTCGTGTTCAGTAGCGATGTTAGAAGGATTATTATCCGTAACATTTTTCCATATAATCGAGCCTACACAGTTCTGCTCTCCAAACACTTCATCACAAAGTATCTTTAATTGCGCTACTTCGTTATCATCAATGGAAATAAAAATCACACCATCATCTTTAAGTAGATCCCGTGCCACATACAGGCGGGGATACATAAAGGTGAGCCATGCACTGTGGCTATTGGCTTTGCTTTGGGTGAAATCCAAAATCCGCTTGGCTTCATCGCTATCAATGCCAGCCAGTTGCGAAAGCTGTTGCGGTGTGAACTTCCTATCATCCTGATAAACAAAACCATCGGATCCTGTGTTGTACGGCGGGTCGATATAAATCATCTTCACCTGTTCGCTGTAGGCGTTTACAAGATGTTTCAACACTTCAAGGTTATCGCCCTTAATCAACAGGTTCTCACTGTCTTTGTTTTCAGGCTTGGTGTTATGCTCTTTATCTTCGGATAACAGGGTGCGAGGGTTTTCATTGGCAAGCAGCCTTGCATAGGATTTTCCCAGCCAATTCAAACCGTACGATTCTTTGGAAAGCTCCGAGCCACCTTTGAGTAGCAAGTCTTGCAGCTTCTCGGGCATAAAAGCTCCGTGCTTATCAAAACATTGTGGAAAATGCTTTTTCAACACCTCAAGCTGTTTGCTGGTTGCTGTGACTTCCGAATTATCGAATACTGTTTTTATCATTCCTCTATCCCCTCACTTTCCTTCATTTCCCACAGCTCTAATCACAATACAATGATCCTTCACTGAAATATCAACAACATCACCTATCCCGCACTGCTCAAGCACACCATCAGGAAAAACAACAAACTTTTCACCATCTTGCTCTATCACTTTCGGCCTTAGCCCTCTGCTTTCTTCCAGCTCTTGCATGGATTGGTGCAGCCTTTTTGCATTTTCAGGTGAACTTAATAAATATTCCATTTCATCCATGATGATCTCCCCAACGCTACGGCTTAAAAGCTTTAAGCTCTAAAACTTTTAAAAAGCGGTAGTGCTTGGCATTGCCTGAAAGCAATGGTAAGCCATGCTCCATCGCTGTAGCCGCAATCAGTGCATCTGCCATCAGCATGTGATGACTTAATCGCCACTCTTCCATTAAAAACAAAGCGCGTTGGCTAATAGCTTCGTTCACAGCATACCGCTTAAAATCGTAGGCATCCAAAAATCTACGCAACGCCACTTGCTCTGTTTTGTTGCGTAAGCCCTGCACCAGTTCCATTTGTGTGATGATTGAAATTGCAGGCTTTTCAATCTTCCGAATCGCTGCGCGTGCTTTTTCATTGCCGCGCATGTACCAAACCAACACATCGGTATCAATAAGGCTCATTTAAAACTGACGACCTTGGCGTATATCGCGCACATATTCAGAAGCATCTTGTTCGTTGTCTGCCCAAATCCCGAAAAAATCATCATGCTCAGGTTTACTAGCCGATTCAATCTTGCTCAATCGCGCCACAGGTTTGCCGCGCATACTGATGTCCACAACCTGACCTTGAGATGCAGCATGAAGGTAATCACTTAAATGTTGGCGTAACTCTTTGGCATTAATTTGCATAAACCACCTCTAGTTTAACTTCAAAGTTAAACATTAAGCGATAGAGCTATGGAAATCAAGCCCAGTTAATCTTACCGCTTAAAATCACCCGACTTACCACCTGTTTTTTCTTCCAGTTGGATATTGGTCAACACCATGCCTTTATCCACAGCTTTGCACATGTCATAGATGGTGAGCAGTGCAGAACTCACTGCCGTTAATGCTTCCATTTCCACGCCTGTTTTGCCTTTGCACTTCACCGATACTTGCACTTTTAAGCCACAAGAATCCGTAAGCTCGGAAAACGATACATCAACGCCTGAAAGCATCAGCGGATGACACATGGGAATCAAATCAGGTGTTTTTTTCGCGCCCATGATGGCTGCGACATCGGCAATGGCGAGCACATCACCTTTTTTGAGTTTGCCTTGTTGAATATGCGCCAAGGTATTTTCCAACATGTGAATCTCACCGCTGGCAACCGCAATGCGGGTGGTGATTTCCTTATCGGATACATCCACCATGCGCCCGCGCCCTGCTTTGTCGAAATGGGTTAAATCATTCATGTTTATTCACCTATGTTTTCAAAATGTGGATTCCCACCTGCGTGGGAATGGCGGTTTATGGATATAATCAATTTTCCTTCGCGCATACGCCAATGTTGCTGCGCCAAGGCTTTGGCATCCTCGGCATCATGGCTAATCATCAATAGTGGTATGGCTAATGTTTGTTGCATATTCTTCAACACCTTGCGCAATCTTGCCCGAATATCCGGCGCTTGCGCGGAAAAGGGTTCATCCAGTAGCAGCATGGATGGCTTGCGATACAAGGCTCTGGCAAGGCTAACCCGCTGCGCTTCACCCGTGGATAACATGGCAGGTTTGCGTTTCACCAAATGAGCGATTTCCAACTGCTCACACACTTGCATCAACCATGCCTTATCCTCTTGCGCCACGCCCAGTTGAATATTTTGCGCCACGACCAACCAAGGCAACAACACTTCTTCCGCCCAAACAAAACCAAGCCCTCGTTGATTCGTGGGCAATGCAAAACCTGCGGCAGAATCCAGCCAAACTTTATCATTCACCAGTATCGAACCCGAACAGGCTTGCAAACCTGCCATGCAGCGCAGCAATGTTGTCTTACCCGCGCCATTTTCACCTGAAATGATGATGACTTCATTGGCAAACGAAGCTTGCACCTGCAAATCCAATGCACCCAGTTTGATTTGGATATTGATTTGATTCATGACCCGCCCACTAAAGGTTTTCGGTTCACACTATACACCACAATCAACATCAAAAAGGATACACCCATCAAAATCAATGCCAGTTGTGCCGCTTCTGTTTGCTGCTGCATTTCGACAAATTCAAACAAGGCAATGCTGGCAACCTTGGTTTCACCTGGGATTGAACCACCCACCATCAACACCACGCCAAACTCACCCATGGTATGGGCAAACGACAATGCTGCCGCCACCAACACACCGCCCTTGGATGCTGGCAAGATAATATGGCGCAGCGTTTGCCCCATATTCATGCCTTGCACCTTGCCAAGCTCCAACCAGCTCGTCGGAATACTGCGAAAAGCTTGCTGCATGGGTTGCACGGCAAAAGGAAGTGAATAAAGAACAGATGCCACCACCATGCCTGAAAAAGAAAAGGCGAGCGAGCTATCAAAAAGTGAAGACCATGCACTGCCCACGAGTGAATCAGGTGCAATCAATAACAATACATAATACCCCAGTACTGTGGGCGGCAACACCAAAGGCAATGCCACAAACACTTCTAAAACCGTGCGCCCGAAAAATGACTGGAATGCCAATACATATGCCAGTGGAAGTGATACCACCAATAAAATAAGCGTGGTTATCAGCGCAAGTTGTACGGATATGAACAGCGATTCAGTCATTCATAAATACCATAGAACCGTTCACTTCCACTTGGAGGTGCGACTTTAGTCGCGCTATTTTCCTTCAACTTCATTGGGTTTTGTTGGATATAACGATAAACCGTTTGAAAGTGTTTCTCATCTCGAATCAACTTATCATAATAATCTTTTGCCCAAAAACTACCCTTTCGATTCATGAGTTCATTCAATAGCCTTGCACTTCCACCTTTTATTTTTTGCATCACTACCGAAAAGCTTTGAAGTGGTTTAAACAACATATGGACATGATTTGGCATAATCGCAAAGCAAATAAGCTTATACAGTTCACCATCTTTTTGACATAAAAAATGCTTTAATTGTGAAAGAGCTTCGCCATGAAGATACGCGCCTTGATTTGAACTATCCAAATACGCATCAATCGCTGCTTGTTTCTCTGGGCTAGGCTTATTTTGTGCATACAATTTGAACAAGAAATCATCTGTACTGTCTTTGGTGCGAAAAGTGACAAATTGGTAATGATTGAGTAGGTCAATATGCGGTAAATGATGATGTTTCATGGTTTGTTATAATTAGGCGAGGCTAAAGCCTCACTTCCGCTTGGAGGTGCGACTTTAGTCGCGCTGTAACTCTGCTCGATAGGCGAGGTTGAAACCTCGCTTCCGCTTGGAGGTGCGACTTTAGTCGCGCTATGAGACTGCTTGCTTGGCGAGGCTGAAGCCTCGCTTCCTAATACTTGATAAAAAAGCTGTGCATTGGCTTTATCCGAAAGCAATGCCGCCACATAGGGTACGGTTGCCAAAGCATGTGTTTTATCCGCAGTCGGCACAAATCCTGCATCGGTTAAACCTTGCTCCACCATCATGGCAGCTTGCATGGCATTTTGCGCATAGACAAGTTTGGGTTTCAATAACTCCCATAAACCTTGGCTTTGTAACATAGCTTTGGCTGCCAAACCAAAGGGTGCAACATCAGGGTTGGCAATCACAATCTTTTTAATCGGGGCTTGTGTCAGTTGTTGTAGATTTTGCGTGAACTGTTTACCCACCTGTAAACCTACATAGCCATAAGCAATCACTTGGTTCGTCTTTTTGAGCCAAGCGGGGCGTTGTTTATCTGCGGCGATAAAGATGTCAAAGGGTGCGCCTTGCTTGATTTGGTTGAAAAGTCTACCTGTTGCACCTGATACCAAACGCACTTTTACATCATGCCTGGCCTCAAATTGTGCAGCATAAATCTTTGCTTGCTTATAAAAACTGGATGCCACAGCCACCGTGATATTTTCTTCTGCTTGAACCACAAAGGCACAAAGGCACAAAGGAACAAATAACATAAAAAGGAAGTTCCTTCGTGTCTTCGTGTCTTCGTGGTTCAAAAACTTTACCCGCCAACATGAATCATCGATCGTTTATCCACATCCGCACTAAAATCATAAATACCAATTTCAGGCTTCATCAGCGCCGAACGCATGAACACACTGCGAATATCATCATCTGTGCCACCGCCTCGCAGCACATCACGCAAGTTCATGTGTTTATCTGCTGGCAAACATGAGCGTAAGCCGCCATCGGCAGTTAAACGCAGTCGATTACAACCTTCGCAGAAACGATCGGACATGGGCATGATAAAGCCAACCTCACCCTTACCATGCTTGAGGGGTAAATAGCGCGCCGCCGTATTACCCGTGGTCATATCACCGACTTCAACACGGGCTCGCACATCATCACGCCGCAAAACATCTTCAATGGATACATAATGCTTATCCCAATCCATGCCTTGTTTCATGGGCATCAGCTCAATAAAACGAATGGTTGCGCCCATAGCCGTTGCAAAATCAATGAGCTCAGCAACCTCGTCTTCATTGATGCCTTTCATCAAAACGGTGTTGAGTTTAATCGGCAACAAACCCACACCTTTAGCCGCTTGAATGCCATCCAACACGGGTTGCAAATCAGAACCTGTAAGCTTTTGAAAGCGTAGGGGATGAAGCGTGTCCAAGCTGATATTGATGCGATGTAAACCTGCATCTTTTAAGGCTTGCGCATGTTTTGCCAAATATGTCGCATTGCTGGTCATTGCCAAATCGATGATGCCATCAATGGCTGCAATTTTTGCAATCAAATCGGGCAAATCTTTACGCACCAAGGGCTCACCACCCGTGATACGCACCTTATTGACCCCCAAGCCCGCAGCGACCCGTACAATGCGTTCAATCTCTTCAAATTGTAAGATATGTGAACGCGGCTCTGCCCGATAAGCATCCGCCGCAGGTCTGCAATAATCGCAACGCATATTGCATCTATCGGTCACAGAAATGCGTAAGTAATTTAATCTACGCCCAAAAGAATCATGCAGTTCATTCGCCAAATTCAAGGCTTGTTGTTTGGGGTAAAAGCGAATCGGACTTGCGTTCATGCCTGCGACAGTAGTCTTTTCATCTCAGGAACGCACGAACCGCAACCTGTGCCTGCTTTAGTGCAGTTTTTTAAGGTTTCCAAATCACCACAGCCGCTGGCGATGGCTTCTTTGATTTCGATTTCACCCACATTATGGCAAGCGCAAATGATTTTGCCTTTGGTATCTTCGGTGTTGACCACGCTGCTTGGCGCAAGTAAAAATGGGCGCATATCACCCACATCCGTGCCTTCAAGCATGAGTTTACGCAACCATTTGGCTTCACCAATATCACCACCCACCCAGCGCACAGCGACAAGGTGACCATCGGTATCAATCCATGCTTTGCGATGGATGCCCAACCTGCGGTCGGAATAGGTCAAGACTTCAAAGGGTTTACCTTGCTCCAAAATATGGTCCAAGCGTTTGTATTGCTCCTCTTGAAGCGGCTTTGTACATGCCAAATCAATGGATGTGACAGGATACTTCTGCCCATAGCACGCCACCACGCCATAAGTGTATGGCTCAATCATTTTGCGCCCCAAGTCCAAATGTTGCCCTGCCATCAACATCATACCGTGCCAAGCTGCCTTAAACGGTGCGATACGCACGGCGGCATGCTTAAACTCAGGCTCTTTGGATATGGGGTCAATCGCTGTTTTAATCAGATTATTGGCTCTGCCACCCTTAGCCGTCATTTCACCCCAGTGCATAGGCAAAAATAATACGCCTTGGCGAATATCTTTGCTGATTTGCGCAGGCACAATCACCCGCCCTTGCCTTGAATCAAGCTGAACTAGGTCTTCATCCTTAATGCCAAACTTCGCCGCATCATCAGGATGAATCTGCACGGTTGGCATGGGAATATGCTGCATCAATTGCGGCACAACACCCGACTTGGTCATGGTATGCCATTGGTCGCGGATACGCCCCGTGGTTAAAGATAATGGATATGTTTCATCGGTGGGTTCAGCAACAGGTCGATAATCCACATCCATAAAATGTGCTTTTTTATCTGCCGTTTCATAAACATTATCAGTATATAACCGTTTGATTTGGTTGGGTTTATCACCTTTTTTGTACGGCCATTGCTGTGGACCAAACTCATCCAGCACCGCATACGATAAACCTGAAATATCAATATCCATGCCTGCGGTTAAACCGCAATGTTCATCAAACACATCACTGGCTTTATCATAAGCAAAGGCTTGTGACCAATCTTTGCCCAATTTGTTGCCCAACACCACCGCAAAGTCTGCCGCTATTTTCCAATCATCCCGCGATAAACCTGCTTTGGGTATCGCCTGTTGAAGGTGCGTGATGCGGCGTTCGGTGTTGGTGATGGTTCCATGTTTTTCCGCCCAACCTGAAGCAGGAAACAAAACATGCGCCAGTTTCGTGGTATCGGTGGGGTGATACGCATCAGACACCATCACCAACTCAGCTTTGCGCAGAGCTGCT
>JALSGX010000274.1 GCA_026982535.1 Ghiorsea sp.
GTGCGGCGGCAAAGCTTGGTGAACCCCATCATCTTACGCAGCGCAGGGGATACAAATTGCTCGAAACACACCATGCTGGATACAGGATTACCAGGCAAGCCAAACACCATGGTTCCACCTGCTGTTGTGCCTACTGCCAAAGGATGACCCGGGCGCATCGCTACCCGCCAAAAGTGCATGGTAATACCAAGTTCCTCCAGCATCGGACGCACAAAATCATGATGCCCAACCGACACACCACCACTGGCAAGCAACACATCATATTTCAATCCTTCGCTCAGTTTCGCTTTGAGTTCAATCGGATTATCCCGCGCAATGCCGAGCAACCTCGCTTCGATGCCCAAGGCTTTGCACTGGGCATACAGTGCGTGCGAATTGGCATCAGGGATTTTATTGTCATCCACTGGCGCGTCTAATGCTTCCAACTCATCACCTGTGGATAAAATCGCCACCGTAGGTTTGGCAAACACAGGCACTTGCTTCTTTTTCACCATGGCAAGAATCGCCAATACCCCTGGGGTAATGCTTGTGCCTTGGGTTAACACAACTTTGCCATCCATCAAATTCTCACCCATGGGACGAATATTTGCGCCTTGCTTGGGTGGGGTGAGTATCAACACATCATCGCCATCATCTTGGGTGTCTTCCACCCGAATCACGGTGTCCACGCCTTGTGGTGTGGGCGCACCCGTCATAATCCGCGCCGCCCTGCCCTGCAACACCTTGATGTTTGGCATTTGCCCCGCCCGAATATCATCCACCACTTTGAGGCGCACAGGGTTCTCTGGCATGGCATCTTTAATGTCATCAAAGCGCAGCGCATAACCATCCATAGCAGACACATCATAAGGCGGATGATTGCGATTAGCGCGCACATCTTCTGCCAACACGCGATTCAAGCTGTCATGCAACGCCACAGCTTCCACTGCCTTGGTTTTGGCATGTTTTAAGACTTCTTCTAAGGCATCAACGACCGATAAATAACTCATGTTTTGCTCCAGTCTCGTAAATCTTGCGGGGTATCCAAACTGACCACACTCTGCAGCCGCGCATCATAAACCCTAGCTTCTGATTCGGGTATCACCCTTGTATCTACAGCTTGCAGCAAATGTTTCAGGCTTCGTTTTCCTGCTTGAATATTGGCTTTCATCTGCGGCAAACATGAGCGATGATAAAAACAACACAACGGCTGCACCATATCACCCGCTTGCAATGCCACGGCATCATGATTGCCGCGTTGGCTTGCCATATATTGCACCAAGTCCGCACTAATAAACGGCATATCCACCCCCACCACAAACAACCAATCTGCATCCAAAGCTTCAAAACATGCAGCAATACCCAACATGGGCGCACGGCTTTGGGAAGCATCCAACACTTGTGGCAAACCTGTATCACTTCGTTGCTCTCTGGTACTGACCACCACTGTTTCAAACAAAGGTGTAAGCTTGTCTTCAGCATGTTGCAGCAAAGTTTTACCCTGAAACATCACAGCAGCTTTATCCTGCCCCATGCGTTTGGATTGCCCACCTGCGAGAATCACTGCGGTGCAGTTATCAATAAAACCGTCATTCCCGCGAAGGCGGGAATCCATACCCATTATGTCGTCATTCCCGCGAAGGCGGGAATCCAGAAACTATCAAAACAAATCATTGAATACTTTCCCATAAGTCCTGCCAATCTGAATTAGATTCCTCTATCAACCTCACTTTCCAATCCCGATTCCATTTTTTCAATTGTTTCTCACGCGTAATCGCAAACACCATGGACTGATGTAACTCATAATAAACCAAAATGTATAAACCATATTTCTTTGTAAAACCTTCAATCAAACCCTGCTTATGCTGCCATACGCTTTGCACGAGGTTACTGGTCACACCAATGTATAATGTACCATTTCGCTTGTTCGCCAATATATAAACACATGGCTGTTTTACCATAATCTATGGATTCCCGCCTTCGCGGGGATGACGGTATGAAGATAACCAGTCTAAAATAAATTGTGCGATGGCTTGCGTATCATTCAAATCCAAAGTCGGCACAGGCACATCCAAACCCTTGATGTCCGTCGCTACGGCAAGCAATTCATCCGTTGGGCAGCGTAAGTCCATAGAACGCTCACCACGCACCACTTCAATTTTAGCACATGGCATAGAGGCATACCCTTCCACCAGCACCAAATCAGCATCAGGGAAGAATGTATCTGCCAAGGCTTGTGGCGTTTTATTGGGCAGTGCATCCTGCACCAACATCAACTGATCAGGACCAACCAACAATGAACCTGTTGCCCCAGCCTGCTTGTGGCGAAAGCTATCTTTACCTGGCGTATCCATTTCGGGCTGATGATGCGAATGTTTGATGCTGCACACATGCAATCCATGCGCAGACAAAGCTTGAATCAGCTTTTCCATCAATGTGGTCTTCCCTGAATTGGAAAAGCCAACAATCGCAAGCACTGGCACAGCCATCAAATAGCCTCCGCGTAGTGTTTTGGATATAGGCAAGGCGAACGGAGCGCAGCGAATGAGGCATATTGGAAAATATGTTGATTGAGCGAGTACCGCTCAACGCTGCATATATTCAAAACAGTAGCGGCCTTCATGGGTGGGGTGTCACCCAAGATTCACCTGTGGGTGTCACTTCTTTCTTCCAAATCGGCACACGCTTCTTCAACTCATCAATCAACCACTCACACGCCTCAAATGCAGGCTTTCTATGCTCTGCGCCAACCACAATCAGCACAATTTGCTCACCCGCATGAACCGTGGTCACCCGATGTACCATACGAATACCCAAAATATCAAATTTATCTAAAGCTTCATCATGCAAGGCTCTCATCGCCTTTTCCGCCATGCCTGCATATTGCTCAAACTGGATGGAAAACACATCCCGCCCTTCCGAAAAGTCCCGAGCACACCCCAAAAACGAAACAATCCCGCCCATGCGCTGTGAAGTCGCTTTGAGCGCATCCACTTCATCTTGCAAACAAAAGTCTTCTTCTTGAATCCGAATTGATTTACTCATGCTTTTTCGCCACAGAAACACAAAGGCACAAAGTTGTTTCTATCCATTTTCTACACCTATATCCAAGATACTCTTGTCTGAAAAGCGACCTTGTTTAACATCTTCAAGACCAACCATTACTTGCAACAACACTGGATACGAGCCATCACTCTCGGACAAACCGTATTCAATTTTTCCGTCACTCTGTGTCTTGGTGTCTTTGTGGTTTCTTTGCATATCACCCACCCGAAAACGGTGGCATCAATGCCACTTCATCACCGTCTTTAATCATCATCGCCATATCCGTAACCTGCTCTTGATTCACCGCCACCAACAACGGTTTGACATCCGCACAACCCACCGCTGCTATCACATCACCAAGCAGCATATCACCTTGCAATGTGGTCGATTGTTTGCCCACCTTATCCGCAATCATGCCGAAAAAGAGAACCCTAATCACAACGCTCAGTCCTAGGTTGTTGAATTACTTCATAATCCTGATCAATCATATTCTGAAATGCAGTACTGGCAGCAGCATAGTCCACAACATCCACCTTGTAGGGCAAATCGGACGCAGTAAAGCGTTCGTTTAACTCACCCAGCATATGTAGCGGTAAAGGTGTTGGGCTGATGACTGCCAAATCTATATCAGAAAAGGGTTTGAGTCGGTTTCCATGCACCCTTGAGCCAAAAGCGCGAACCTCACAGGCAGGCACCACATCCGCCAAAATGCCTTGTACTATACTTAGCTCATCCGCCTTAAGCTTCATCATTATTCCGCTGCTCAAGTGCAGCCAACAGTTTTTGCGCATGCGCTGCAAAGGCAACTGCGGCTTGATACACTTCTTGCGCTACATTTTCATTGTAGGTATGCGTTGTAAGGTTTCTTTTTTGCCGATAATCAAACCATGCCACAGGCTCATCAATCAAACCTCGCTCCGCACCTTCACGAATCATGCCTCTATAACTCATGGCATCAATCGCCTCTGGCGAAGGCGCATCCATTTCCAAACGCCGCTTGAGCATCTTCCAACACAATTCATAGGTATATTCAAACCGCTGAATCACGCTATCGCGCAGCATATCATCATCCGCTTCCCGCTTTGTGCGCGCAATAGCAACCTGCAAACTTTTAAGCGCTTTTTGCAGTGGCGTTAAATCAAGGGTTTGGGGCATCCAGACACCTCCTTAAAGCTGAAGCGATCACTTCTTTGATAGCATCTGTCTTGAATTGAGAGTCAAAAGACACTTTGAATCCATGTTGGAAACTATTAAACAATGCTTCAGCGTGTTTTATTTTCTGCTTTTCTTCATCCCGCAGGTTTCTCTTATCAGTATCTTTGGTTTCAACTATTAAGTTCAATGTTTTTTGTCCATTGTCATATTCCACCACATAGGCGAAATCTGGTGAATAAGTGCCACCGCCAGCTACAGGAATACGAATGGAGTTTTTAGGTATTTTCGTAAATACTGTCACCTCTTTGATGGACGAAATGATATTATCCTTTTCCAAAGGCGAGTCGTAAAAAACTTCCTCGAACAGGTATTGCTTTGCTGTTTTTTCCTGTTCATCCTGTTCTGTGCCCAAACCTGCTGCTGAAACACTTGCAAGCGGTTCCCCCATATCATCGGTGAACACAGTCGGGTGAATGCTGTTGCTAACTTTAGTATATCCAACTTCATATTTTCCAAAGGCATGCTCAAGCAAGTATGTCTTAAAGCCATTTTTAATCGTGCGAATCGTTGGATAGCTTAAATATTGATTCATATCTACATCGTGCTTCAATGCGATAAATACTTGGTGCAAGGTTTGAATATTCACACACAGCTCACGCCCAAGAGCCATCAGAAAATCTTTATAGCTCATGGTGACAAGCGGCATCATTTCGTTAGCCAGTGAATCTTCTTCTGAGGTAAAAGCCCCATCTTGCGTGAACTCAATTTTAGCCTGCTTGGTGACACTCCCTTGCGTCTTAAAATCATCCTTATGCTTTTTGAAGTAGGCTAAAAGAATGGACTTAAAAGCATCTTCAGAATCTATTTTGTATTCCAAAATCACCCGCTGATTGATGGCTTCCCACAACGCTTTGAGTTCATTGTATTTTGCGACCCGAAGCGTAGCTTTTTTCTCTTTTACGCTACCACTGCGAACTTTATTGGTCTTAAGCCCTGTTCCCACGCTGATAAGCGGATAAAGCTCTTGCAATTTAGCAAAACCACCTTCCTTAAAAGTATTGCTGCGTGTAATAGCACCCGCTTCATCCAAGGCTTCCAAAATATCATCCTTTTGCAATGGCGGGTAGAGCTGTTTGATTTGCTCCAACAGTGTAGGAGTCAGCTCATTTGGTTCTTTCTCAATAGCATCAGACTTACTATTAATTTCATTGACCAAAGCATTGGCAAAGTCTTTTTCGGTAAAGTCCACATAGTAATGCAACTCAAAGTTCTCATCCTTCACTCGGCTCATATACTCATTCACGGGAAGTCTTAAACCACGACCTACCTCTTGCAGCTTAGATGTTTGCGAACCGCTGGAGCGTAGTTTGCAAATCTGAAATACATTCGGGTTATCCCAGCCTTCTCGCAGCGTCCATTTGGAGAAAATAAAGCGGCGTGGGTTATCAAGGCTTAGCAGTATTTCCTTATCATGCAGAATCTCTGTAATTTCCTGCTCTATTTTATCATCATTGCCTGTATTATCTTTCGAGAAATAACCGCCATGCACCAAAGATAAATCTTGTAAGGTTTTTTCAAGGTAAGCTTTATAAAATGGATGGGTTTCTGTTTCTAATAAGGTTTGCGCTTGAGCCTTAACCAAAGCCTCAAACTTGGTCTTGAGAGAGCCAGCAATTTGATGGTCGCCACGGTAGCCTTCAATGTCATCAATAAAGAAAAGTGTTAGCGGCTTAATTTTTACATCACGGGTTAGCAAATCTTTTTCTATTTCAAAATGCCGCCGCACGGCACTCTCAATCATCTTATCTTGCAAGGATTCCGCATAGGAATATGGATTAATGACACTGCCGACTTTTAATTCTAAGCCATTGGAAAGCACAACCACGCTTTGGTTATGGTTTTCAATCGTCACCCCCTGCATGGCAGGGTGAATCATCTCAAGGCTCTCACCCTTGATGAGCTTCACCTGCTTCTTCTTACCATGCTCATTGAGTTCAAATACAGCCTCCAAAATCTTTTTCGACTTTCCGCTGCTGGTTGGTTCATCCCGATAAAGACGTAAGAGCTTGATAGAAATATTGTTGCCTTCCTCAAACTCTTCCACATAAGTGACGACACCTTTCACCAAGTCCTGATTAAAGGCATCCACAGCCGTGAGTTCGTGAATAAGGTTTTCATATTTGTTATCGAAGGTGGCTCCAAATCGCAAAATACATTGCGACCCCATAAGCTGAATTTTCTCCCAAGTTTTTTTCTTGGGGGGAAACTTATGCGGCTCATCCACAATGGTAAAAGGGTTCACCGATGCAAGGGCTGAAAAAGGCGTGTCATAGGTGTCGAACAACTGGCGGTCAAACTTCATTTCCATCGTTGGCGAATTTATCATGCCTGCGTTAATCACCAGCACATGGATGGTATCGTTATGATTTGCCTCCACAAATTCGGTGACTGCTTGCGGCATATAGCTTCTTTTGTTTTTCTTTCCTCCGCCGCTTTTCTGGCTTTCCACCACATGCACCTTCATGGCTTTGTGATAAATATCCTTAAAGTGCATTTTTGTAGCAGGCGCACGCAAAAAACTTACCGTTCCTGCTTTAATGGAAAGTGTGGGAACCACCACAATAAACTTCCAAATGCCATAAGTGCGATGCAGCTCAAACATGGCTTTGGTGTAGGTGTAGGTCTTGCCCGTGCCTGTCTCCATCGACACATCGAGTACATGGCTTTTGCCATGAAGAATACGGCAATCAGCTTTGAAAATACCATGATGTTTTTGCACCGCATCAATATTCTGCGGATATTTTAGGGTTTGCAGTTGAAACTTGGGGTTGCACACCTTTTGCAAGCTGATATTCGCTTCTTGCTGAATATCCAAGCCATTGAACACATTGATAATCGACTCCACTGCCGCTGTTTGATGCGGTAAGTCCTGCTCAAAATTAAATCCAGCCATGCTTAATACCTGAACTCAACGCTGATATGCTTATCTTTCTTGTTTTTATATTGGGTGATGGCCTCATAAATTTCCCGCTGATACTTACTCTCGAACACGACACCATTCACCACAAGCTTCTCAACTTCAAAAGTGTTCTCGGTATCATCCAGATTTTGCAAGAAAGCGACCAACGCCTCACTGCTAAAACCCTTGTGCATCAAATAACACACCTTGTCATATTGATATGCTGTGTATCCTTTCAAATCCACTTCTTCCAAAGTTTTCGTCAATGCAATACCGTCATACACCTTCCAAGTGGTTAACATATCATCCACATCATCGGATATTAAAGGCAAGGCTTGCTGGTCACCCGATAGCGTGGGTATGTCATCTAGATAAGCATCGGGCAAAGGCTTGGTTTCAAATATCTTAAAGCCTAAATCACCCTCATAATCAGGATTTTCCTCCCTGATTTTTGCAGCCGCCTTTTCAATACGAGCTTTAGTGATTTCAAAAATGGTTTTGTAACCCGCTTTATAGGCTTCGGACTTTTTATCAGTAGGCTCATCAATCTGAACGCTGATACATCGACGGTTGCCGCCATCTTCGGCATTAAGCTGCATCACAGCATGAGCTGTTGTGCCTGAACCTGCAAAGAAATCCACAACAATATCATTTTCATGTGTGCCAAAAGAAATTAATCTCTTAAGTAGTGATG
>JALSGX010000275.1 GCA_026982535.1 Ghiorsea sp.
ATCCAATAAAAACTCATGACCTTTGGCATAATCAATGCGCCCAACAAGGGCAATCAGAAAATGCGAACCACCTGCATCATACTGCATTCTTCGTTGCTGAATCACTTGTTTATCTGCTTGTTTTGCGGGTGAAACACCTAAATAGTTCACGGAAATAATAGGCTGTACATCTTCAGGGATAAATCGCTTCAAATCAGCCGCCATAGTTTGGGTGATTGCCATGATATGGTCGATATGTTTATACAAAAAGCGATGAAAAACACTATCTTTTCGACTTGGAAACTGCATATGCCGCGTTAGCATCATTTTGGGCTTTGTTTTTGAAAAAATCTTGGCAAGCACAGCTAGTGTTAAATCCTTGCCCCAGTGCATGTGAATCACGTCAATACGCTGTTTATCAATCAAATTTGCCAGTTTTTTGGCCGCGATAAGTGGTAAATAATGCGCTTTTTTAATGATTTCTTCTTGTTCAGCATGAATAAGTTTTTTAAGCTTGGAATCATGTGAAATCACGGCTAAAACTTGCACCTTACCCTTCAGAGCATTGCAAATATCAGCATAATAAAGCTCTAAGCCACCCTTATTAGGTGAGCAACACAATTCCATGACTTTAAGCTGTTTACTCATCATCCACCTGCATCAAGCGATTATGCTTCCAAGCATGGAGCAAAACCTGCACTTGTGCTTTAAGCTTTGTTTCAGCGGCTTGCACTTGTTCAGGCTCACCCTCGCTGTATGTTAACCTATCCAAGCTTCGCACCACCAAAGCACCATTGTCTTCTATGCGCCCCGTCATGGCATCCCGCCCAAAAATCACACTTGGTGTCACGCTATCATCCACCAATGACATACCCAAGCTGGCATAACGGCTCTTTTGCCAACCTGCCAAATCTATCAAGGTGGGAATCAAATCAATTTGGCTACCTAACCTGTCATCAAGACCCGCCTCAAGGTTGGGTGCAAGAATCAAAAGTGGAATACGATACTGGGCACGCATATCAGGGTGCGCCATATTGCCGCTGGCATGGTCGGCAAGCAGTACAAATATCGTATTCTTGGCATAACCAGACTTCTTCACCGCATCAAAAAACTTACCCAATGCCCAATCAGTGTAATACATAGTGTTCAAAAACCGTTCGACATCTGAATTGCCATCAAACTTCTTAAAACGAGGCTCGGGCAATGCCCATGGCGTATGTGTGCTCACTGAAAACATCACACTCAAAAACGGCTGCCGGGCTTTCACATACAGTTCGTGACCCGCCATCAATAAATCATAATCCCAACCGCCCCATTGGGATTGGGGTGGATTGGGGTGCAATGGTTTTAAATCTTCCGAACCTTGATAAACATCAAACCCAGCCAAGGGTGCAATCTTGTCCATATAAAATGAGTGACGAAATGAACCTTGAAGAAACGAAGTGCTATAGCCTTGCTTTTTGGCAATATCACCCAGCCAACCAATCGCATTGGTTTCAATTCCTTCGCCAAGACCGCCCGCACCCGGCACACGCGGAATCCCAGCAATCACCGCCGCAATACCATCAATGGAGCGTTGCCCATTGGCATAAAAATTGGTGTAAAGCCGTCCTTTTTTGGCTAAAACATTATAATTAGGTGTCACACCATAGGGTTTCTTACCCGCAAGCTCTCGAGTAATATCAATAAAATCGGGGTCCCAGCTTTCCAACAACAAAATCACTACATTCAGCTTTTTCTGCCCAACATACAGGCTGCTTCGTTCACGCATCAAGGGAAAATCAGGATTAGGGTAGGTTTCATATTGTGATTGGTAAATCTGCTGAACCATAGCCTCTGCATCTTGCTCTGGCATAAACGCTGGCACACGCATTTTTGAAGTATAAAGGCTATGTATGGTTGCAAACACGCCATTGAGCGTTAAGTGCCCTTGCGCCATGCTGCCTTCATTATAGGCAAACACAGCCTTGATAGGCTTGCTTTCAATGCCACCACGCATAATTAGCAAGATCACAAGAAACATGCCTACAAAAAATGGAACACGAAGCCATCCCATACGCATATGCCGTATATCTTCTGGCGGCATCATGTATCTGTGCCAAAACTTCGCAGATAACAGCATAACCCCCACAAACACCAAGAAATACACCCAATATGCTGACAACACCATATCCAGCATAGCACCCATAGAGGTGTTCAGCGCGGCTGCCAACTCCTGCCCTGTATGCCTATGCACCATACCAAAATACAACAAATCACCAATACCTATCATGATAAAGGCAAACAGCACCACAAAAGCATACCAGCTCACCAGTTTTAGATACCACTGTGAAACAAACCACGAAAGTGGCAAATAACCCAATAAAAATGGAATGCCCAAAAACACCATGGTAATTGAACTATCCATAAACCATGCGCCTTTAAGCATGGCATACATCATTTGCTCCAAACTTAAATCAGCAAACTCATGAGGATACGCCCATAAAAGCGATAAACGAAGCAACCAAAAGAATAACAAAAAAACAGCAAATATACGCAGAAAAAAATATGTGACACTTTGTTGCAGATTTAAGCTTTGCATCGTAGCACCCTTGCCAAGGCAAAAAAGAAGATAAAGGGGTCAAGCAAATAGTCCCACAAATTATTCGATTGCAACAAACCCAAGCTCCATGCCAACACGGATAAGATCAAAATCCATGCCACCACCGTAAACCCACGCATCCATGCCCACGCGCTTAAACCAAGCACAGTCGCCAGCATATAACCATTGGCATAACCCCAAGCATAAGGATCAACATTGCCAACGCCCAAAGCAAGTGGATAAAACACCAAGCCAAACAGTGCCACACCCCATGTGAACAGTTTGCGCTCACGGGAAGCAAACCCATCCTTGTTGGTGAGCAACTGATATATTGCCAATGCCAGCCAAACCGTGCTGGTGACACTTAAGTCACCGGTTAACCCTCTTAGCCACCAAACTGGGCTATATTCAAAGGGGTAAACCATTAATAATAAAGCCATGAGCAATGCAACCCACTTTATTTTCACACTGGCTTCAGGGCGCAGGTAATTGAGCCACGATAAACACAACCAACCTAAGAAAAAAGTCAGCCCCAAGGTCATGGCTTTGCCTCACGCATGATTTTTGCCAACCAAGCCCGATTAAATTGCACATGTTTGATATGTTTGCGATTCGCCGTGTACAGTAAATGCCACACACCATCTTGACCTTGAACCATAGCAGGGTATGAATATGCCTCACCTTGCTTACCTTGTTCAAACCGATATACCACTCGCCACCTGCCTTCCAAATCATCCGTGACAGCAAGGGTTAAATCTTGGCGATGCTCTGGATGATGATTACCCACCCAAATCCATAAGTTTTTATCCACTTTGGCAACAATTTGTGCTGAATTGGGATTGGGAAGCTCTGTTAATGTGAAATCTTGCCAAGTTTGCCCCTCATTCTCACTTTTAAGACGAATCACCTTCCAATCCTTGGTATGTGAACCTGAGCGCATAAAGGCATACACTTCCCTACCTTTGCCTTGCACCAAGGATGGCTGAATACCACCACCATGCCCAAACATGCGTACCTTTTCGATGACTTCACCCGCTGCTGAAACGCGTAACAACTCAGGGAATTGCGCTGCAAACTCATGATACACAGGCAAAAGCATGCTACCATCTTGCATGGCATACATGGTGTTGCGAACCAAGGTGCTCACATTGATAAACGGCGATGTAATCAATTTCTTAGGCACACTCCAACTTTGCCCCAAATCATCAGAAAACATCACATTTAAGCTACTTCCCGCCCAACCACCATAAGATACTGATACCACATATAGCCACATGCGTTGCTGCTTATCAATAAATACCAAAGGGTTGCCCAACTTGCCAATATAGCGACCTACTGCGGCTGATAGCGTTGCCACATCCAAGACTGCGGTGGGCGCTGTCCACATGTGTTCAGCTTGTTGAAAATAACTTTGAAAGATACGCACATCTTTCGCACCTTCTCTTGAGCCACCAAACCAAAACGCAACCAAGTCGCCTGATGGTAAGACTGCCGTACTCACACTATGCGTAGAACCCTGACCTGCATTGGGAATGAGTTGTTCACGGTAAAGTGGTGCTGCAACCGAATCTTCAACGATGGGTGACCAAACAATGGATGACCATGCAGGAGCTTGGCTAACTTTTTGCCAACCCAACCCCAAAGTAAGCAGCCAAAGCGCAATAAAAAGAAGTTGTCCTGCTTGTTGTAAACGCAATGCGTTTAGCCTTGCTGAAAATAATAAATAGCGTAAAAAATAGATAGCCCAACTACAGTGCCCAACCAGTGCTTGGGTTCTTTATGCCTCAGCATCAAACTGAATGAGTAAGCTTTTTTCGCTCTATCTTTCCATGGCGTTAAACGAGGGATAAATAGGGGCACATGCTTTGACCACTTAGCATAAGCATCACCAAACAAATCCACCATGCGTTCTGCTTCAATGTTAATGACCACAATATAAATCCAAATGAAAATCACAGCTGCAATCAATGCAGGCACAAGGTTGTTACCCATGACACAAAACCCAACAAACATCATCGTATTAAACACATAAAGCGGGTTTCGGGTGAAAGCATACGGCCCTGTGGTTGCCAAGGCTGCATCTTTATCAATATAACCCAATGACCAAGTCCGCCCTAGCTCTCCCAAAATCACAATGATAGAACCAAGACACAATGATTCCAATGTAGGTTGAGCAAAGAAAATCACAATCAATGCTGCAATACCTGTTAAGCGAGGTCTGTGGTGATAAAAGAAGTCCTGATAAGGGGTCAAAGGCTTGTTTTTGTTTTCACTCATGCTTTCGAATACTCCGTTAGACGCACAACAATACGCCCAATTTTCAATTTTGCAGTAATTTTAAGTGGGATTCGTCGTGCGTCATTACTCAGCCAGATTTTGATGACGCCCACACTGGTAAACACACCTTCTGTTTTCAATTCAGGCTGGATGACCAAGCAATCTACCCACTTGCCCCATGGTGCTTTAAGGCGCTCGTGTTTGAGCAACCTAACCGTTACATCATATTTCTTTTCCGAATCAAACACTGGAATAGACAAAGGTTGATCCTTACTTGGCGGGTTCATACGGGTTAAATAAAAAGCATCAATCACATTAAGGTGACCCTTGGGCACATCAAACATTGTTGTTTTACCATTTTTGGTAAACTCAACCTTATTTTCCTCATACAAATAACGCACATACTTCTTGGCCCTGTAGTCGCGCTCCAGTTGATCTGTGGAAAAAAGTGTGCTTTGCATTTTCCCATCCAAGCAAACACCTTCTGAAATAAGCGTATCACGAACCCGCTTAAACAAGTCTATAAATCCATTGGTACGGGCAAAATTGTAAACATGATAGCCATTGTCTCCTTTTTTCTTCACCTCAATCTCGGCATAACCTGCATTGACAAATTCCCATCCCACGGTGAACTTGTATTTCTCACCAATAAAAGGGAAGCAATCCGTTGCCGCAACAGCTTGTGAACCAAGTAAAAGCAACATGGCAAACAGCATCAATTGTATTTTAGCGACCATCTTCACCTCCCTGCTGAATGGACAAGATATATCGCACCATAGCATCCGCTTGAATCATATCCATGCAAATAAAGTTATCGCAGGTCTTTTGAATACAAGGGCCGCAATCAGGATTAGACTCCACATGATAATCTTGCACACCATGCGGTGCATTACGCGCTCTGGGTGTTGGCCCCCAAAAGCTGATGGTAGGTGTGCCTAATGCTGCTGCCAAATGTAAAACCCCCGTATCAGCAGCAACCACAGCCAAACTTTCTCTCAGAAACACACATAATTCAGGCATCGATAAACGCTTGGGCAAGACAAAACCCAAACCTTCTTCATTCAACTGTTTGGCTTTGGTTTCTTCCTTGGCATTACCCCAGCAAAACACAATGTGATAACCTTTTTCTTTAAGCTGCTTTCCCACTTCAAGCCATGTGGTGTCAGGCAATTCTTTGGTGGCAAAAGAACCACCAAGATTAAATACTACCCAAGGCTTCAAATCCTCCAACTCAACAGGAAGTTGCACTTCAAATGACTTATCAATATGCGGTGGTATGTAAGGTATAGGCTTGGCTAAATCCTCATCAGATAACCACGGTGTTTGCGCCACCCTGCGCACTTGCTGCACAATATTGACCTCATCAGGGTGTGGTTTGCTTGCATATTCCATCCATGACGCAGGTTTTTCACGGATAATAGAGGAATCAAAGCCATAAACATTACTGCAAATCAACCGCGCCAACACAGACGACTTGATTAAACCTTGAAAATCCAAAGCCATATCAAACTTCTCAGCCCGCAGTTGTTTCACCACCCGCCACACTTCACGCAATGGATGCCCACCTTTCATTGCCACCTCATGCACCACCACTTCAGGTGGCAACACTTCAGTGACAAAGCGAAAGCGGCTATCCACCAGCCAATGCACCTCATCCACTTCAGGGCGACTTAATACATCATCCAAAGCTGGAAGCGCATGAATAATATCCCCAAATGCCGATAATTTGACGATTAACACTTTCATCAAAGGCAATGGAATCCCAAACTTAAATCCCACACAACGAGTGCGTAAAAAAGAGAAGTATCTTCATGCTGGCAAGCATAAGAATTTACAAATCAAATAACCACGAATTTTTCATATGTACCCAAACCTTGAATCGGTTAGCCTTCAGCCCAATAAAACCAAAAGTGAAGAGGTAAGCATTATGGCTGGATGTGGCACAAAGCAAATTGATCCCAACGCAAAACAACCCATCCAAGGGATTAAAAGCATTATCGCTGTAGCATCAGGCAAAGGTGGCGTGGGCAAATCCACCACGGCTGTGAATCTTGCTGTGGCAATGGCGCAAAACGGACACAATATCGGCTTGTTGGATGCTGATATTTATGGACCATCCATACCCAATATGTTGGGGCTAAAAGGTCGTAAACCTGAAGTGGACACATCAACAAAAACCATTTATCCACTGGAAAACTTTGGTGTCAAAGTCATGTCCATCGGTTTCCTCGTGCCTGATGAACAAGCCATGATTTGGCGCGGTCCCATGGTGGGTGGTGCACTCAAACAACTATTGCAAGATGTGGCATGGGGTGAACTTGACGCGCTCATTATTGATATGCCACCAGGCACAGGCGATGCCCAGCTCACCTTGTCGCAAACTGTGCCTGTCACAGGTGCGGTGGTGGTCACCACGCCACAAGACATTGCACTGATTGATTGCAAAAAAGGCATTCAAATGTTTGATAAGGTTCATGTGCCCACACTGGGTATTGTGGAAAACATGAGTGTATTCATCTGCCCGCATTGCCATGGTGAATCATATATTTTTGATCAAGGTGGTGCAGAAGCATTGGGTAAAGCATTCAACACGGATGTAATTGCCAAGGTTCCGCTTGATATGAGTATTCGCGAAAATGGTGATGCGGGCACACCCATTGTTGCTGCTCTTCCCGACTCCAAAGAGGCTCATGTTTATAAAGATTTAGCCCAAACGGTGATGGATAAAGTCGAGACGCTGAATAAACGCAAGATCACTATTCCTGTGGTATCAGCATAAAAATCAATACAACAACCACCTAAAAAACTATACACCCATCTTTTATGCGTATATATTGACAAACCTCAACCTCTGGTCATGTTTCATACCCATTAAATGCTAAGGAGGCAAGCCATTGAGCACTGAAAACACTGTACTGTGTCCATGCAAATCAGGAAAATCATTGGACAACTGCT
>JALSGX010000276.1 GCA_026982535.1 Ghiorsea sp.
GTATTGCTTGAGAGTGATTTTGAAGTAAGAACATTGAGTGCCAAGGTAGAGGTCATCCATCCTGAGTTATAGAAGTTTCCATCTATACCAGAGATTGATGCCGTGGTTCCTGATACATTGGACATACCTGTTTTGGCATCAGCCAAAGCATCTCCTGTTGAAGCAGAGCTTAAAACAAACTCAGAAGCACTAGCAGGAGCATTAACAGTGTTGGTTGAAGCAACATCCAGTTTAACCACATCAAGCGCTAAATTTGTTCCCATAAATCCAGCCAAAGGAGCAATGGTTCTAACACGGTTAAAGATAACCTCTGGACGCTCTGTCCCATCTTCATTGAGTGCTGTTACTACCTCTGAACCCTTTGTGTCAAGAGAGACAATCTCATTGGTAAAGTTACCCTCTTGAATCCCCACAATGGTTCTGGTCATGGTAGTAATGTCTGAACCAACAACATCAGAAGCTAAAACTCCATTGGTAGCAGGAACAGGGTAAACCCCTATAACACCTGAAGCGTCAAGTACATTTCCTGCTAAAGCAGTGGTGATAATTCCTTGGTTAAGGAAGTTCCCTCTAATTCCTGAAATAACGGTCGCATCTTCGGTGATTTTTGCACCTACAGAGCTACCTGTTACATGCCATCCCGCTACTTGTTGCATGGTACCTGAAACATTCACTTCATTGGTAACAGCAAAGGCTTCAGTTGCTCCAAGGTTAGCTGTGTTTACGGCATTAAGTTTAAAGACATCAAGTGCTAAACTCGTTGCCATATTTCCTGAAGCAATGACATTGTCCCAGTAAACGACTTCGGTACTCTGCATCAATGCTAATGATTGATTGCCTTCTGTGTCGTTTTGAGCAATGATGGCATCATTGGCATCAGGAGCAAAGAAGTTTTGACCCTCTGGAAGTGCAACATCGCCCGTGGTAACCATGGAGTGATTACCAACGTGTACGGTAGTGTTGTAGCTATCAGCACGGTTTTCAACGCCTCTGTTTTCATTGTCAATTCCATTACCAATACCAGCCACAACCAAAGAGGTGATGTCAGTTGTCCCACCATGAATGGTAGGAGAGGCAGTG
>JALSGX010000277.1 GCA_026982535.1 Ghiorsea sp.
CGCCCTTTACTCTTGGCTGATCTATGCCTGTTTCATCAAGAATCCATTGTTGCGAGATTTGTGAGCGTAAACCGCCACGGAAGCAATATAATATACCACCCCCCCCTTTTTTCGATGATTTGTGTTTTTCATACCTTTCAAAAAACTCAGCCCAAGCTTTTTTACGTTGAGTTCGCCCCTCTTCCGTTACCAGTTCAGCACCCAATAATATTGCTGCATCTTGCCCTTGCTCTTTATAACAAATACCGACTGCTTCGCGTTCTTCGTCTGTCATCAAGGGAATGTTTACAGCGTTAGGAAATGCACCTTGTTCAAACTCAACAGGTGCGCGCACATCTAGCATGGGTACATTATTTAAAAATAAGGATGCGTAATCATCAATCTGTGGGTGTTCACCTTTTGGCATGCCTTCAAGCGCTAAGTTACTCATACAATCGTAATCAATGAATCATTAGAATTTGCATTAATCAAACGACCAATACACTCAAGTTGCATTCCTTCAGCTTCAATCACCTTTATAAAATCAGCTTCGCCCGCCTCATCAACAGCTACTAATAAACCACCGCTGGTTTGCGGATCACATACGATGGATTGCTGCTCTGAGCTCATCTCACTTAAACAATGCCCGTAACTCTCAAAGTTACGTTCCGCACCACCAGGAGAACAGCCTTGCGTCAAATATTCCATCACATGCGGCAAAAGTGGCAGTTGATCATACTGAACTTCAGCTTGTAAACCACTGCCTTCACACACCTCACGCAAATGCCCGCCTAAGCCAAACCCTGTTACATCGGTCATAGCCGTTACACAATCTAGTACCGCTAGCTCTGCGCCAATGTTATTGAGCTTACACATCGAATCTGGGGCAATATGAGCGTGTTCAGGCTTTATAATTTTCTTTTTTTGCGCGGTTGAAAGAATCCCTACGCCTAATGGCTTGGTGAGATAAAGTTTGTTACCCGCTTTAGCTGTCGAGTTTTGCTTAACCTGCTCTGTCGCAACCGTGCCTGTCACCGCTAAACCAAAAATTGGCTCTGGTGCATCAATACTGTGCCCACCAGCCAATGACATCCCCGCATC
>JALSGX010000278.1 GCA_026982535.1 Ghiorsea sp.
TGAACACGATAAAAAAACACAAGAAGAACCCTTAAATATCGCGGGTAAACTGGGGCAAGTGTCCATGAAGACCAACTTGACCCCAATTATCAGCATTTTGATTCTATTGATTGGTATTTTCGCGCTATTTATTACACCGCGTGAAGAAAATCCACAAATTGATGTGCCTGCTGCCAATGTGATTATTCAAATGGGTGGCGCAAGCCCACAAGAAGTACAAAACTTAATTGTGCATCCCATGGAAATGGTGTTGCGCGAAATCAATGGTGTGGAACACACTTATGGCACAGCCATGGGCTCAGTTGGCGTGGTCACTGTGGTCTTTGAAGTCGGTGCAGACAAAGAAAACAGTATGGTTAAATTGTATGACCGCATCATGCAAAACTTAGACCGCATTCCGCCCGGGGCATCCCAACCTTTAATCAAACCCATGGATGTGGATGAAGTGCCTGCGGCAGTCATCACCTTATCATCTAATGAACTGGATGGATTAAGTATGAAGCGGCTTGCCGAGCGTGTACGCGAACAACTTGCACCCTTAGAAGGTGTGTCGGTTGCCGATATTATTGGTGGGCGTGACCGTGAAGTGCGTATTGAAATCGACCCTGCAAAGATGGTGGGTTACAAAATCACGCTCGACCAATTGCATAATGTATTGGTCAGCGCCAATGCTGGCGGCCCTGTGGGTGAACTGGTTGGTGATAATCGTGTCACCAAAGTTTGGTTATCGGGTTATTTGGAAAATGCTCAAGAGGTTGGCGCATTGATTGTAGGCAGCCATGGTGGTAAACCTGTTTATCTTCGCGATATAGCGACCATCATTGATGGACCCGCCGAAGCCAACCAACTACACCGTATTGGATATGGCCCTTCTGCGGAACATGGTTCGCAACTTGGTGATGAACCTGAAACCAATGCAGTGACGATAGCACTTGCCAAACAACGTGGAACCAATGCTGTGTTTGTTACAGAGCGCATTATGGATAAATTAGAAACACTCAAAGGTGACTTTATCCCCAGCAATGTGCGCGTGGACATCACCCGTGATTCAGGCAAAAAAGCCGATGATGCGGTC
>JALSGX010000279.1 GCA_026982535.1 Ghiorsea sp.
TGAACTCCTTAAACTTTAGCTGGCGCAGAGCCAGGGCAAACATGATCCAAATCAAATGCCGGTGGTGGCGTTGGTGCTTTATCCAACATTGCTTTGAACTCATCAATATATTCAAGCCAGTCACGAACTTTTGTAATCGCGCCGACATATTCACCATCACGCAAAAACACCAAGGCAGGATAACCCTTAAAGCGAAACTTGCGCTGTAATGGGCGCTCACTCTCACGGCTTACCACTGCCGCGACCAACCTGTCTTCAAAGTGTTTCATGATTTCTGGCAAAATAATCGCCACATCATTACTTTCAGGGTAGTTATTGGCGTTTTCAGTAAAAAACAACACCACATCTTTATGTTTTTCCGTAAATGCTGGTAGTGACTCTTCGGTTAATACTGGGTACCCATAATTTTCTATCATGGCTTCAATTAATGGCGTGTACATTACGACTCCTTATTCTTCTGTTCCTGCTCCAATTGCGCTTGCAAATGCGGTGGCAGTTGCGGACCTCGCTCTATAATATCGGCAAACAGGTTATCAATGCCTGCGCCATCACTATTCATGGCTAAGTCAACTGCCCGCAAAGCATCACTAATGTGCTTGGCTTCATCTTCAGAAATCACTTCCCTTGCGGCATCAAGAAAAGTTAGCACCCAAGTGCCTACGGGCTGTTCGCCCACCAGGTTCATATCAATATTTTTTTGCTGCCCCATACCTTGACAATGCGCAACATGCTCACTCAAGACGCTGACAACCTGCATAGGAATACCCAAGCACATTAGCGGTACTTATCCAAGTGCTGATCAACACCCACTTGCACAGGGCAATCACCAACTTTGGGCAAATCAGGCGCGACCACCTGAAACATCTTCGATGCCAATATACGCTCATCGCCCAAACGACATGCCTCTTCTTCGCTAGGACGCCCTTGCTCATACTTATCCATATCCAAAATGGCATCTTCATCTGTAGCATCAATTTCCAAAGGCTTGTCTCGTTTACGATAAGCAATGCCTTGGGCATCCATAAATTTTAATGCTTCATCAATGGCTGACTGGATTTGTGCCTTAACGACAGGGCGCAAGCTTCCGCCAAAATCTTCAATGCATTCAGGCTGAACACCAATCAACACAATTTGCTCTGGATAGTCGCCCATCATTTCTGCAAGCGCTAAAACTTCTTGAAACCCCGTTTGATGCAGGCTCACTTTTTTTGCACCCATATACTTAGGAACATCTTCATTGATAATCACCTTCATGGTTCCTGGCTCAAGACCATAGTCAATCGCGTCAAAAACAATTAAAATATCAGCGTCTCTCACATCTTGCACCAAATAAACGCCTTGTGTACCACCATCCAAAAGGGTCACATTGTCTGGAAACGCATAGTGCCTTTGCAATGTTTCAAGCACACGCACCCCAAACCCTTCATCTGCCCACAGAATATTACCAATACCCAAGACCAGAACTTTTTTTTGCTCAGACACACCATCCTCCATCTTCAAGACAAGCGCCTTCTGCAAGCACAGGTTTTGCCAAACCTTTACGCAGTCAAAAAATAAAGCAACATAAAGGAAGCTTCATCTTATTAAAGTAATTTTCATGCTAAACTGTAAAGGTTGTTATCATAATGTAAACCATTTGGTTGTTAGGTGTTCATGTTTCCAAGATGTTCTGATGCGCATATTCAGCACCTTTATTCCCGTTTTAAGCAACACTTTTTGTATTTCTTGCCGCTGCCACATAAACACGGCGCATTTCTTCCAAGCTTCTTTGTGCCACGAACAACGGTTGCAGAGCGCCAGCCCATAGGTGCAACGCGCTCGCCAGGAACAACCTCTTTATCCACAATAGGCACATCCAAAGCTTGATAGTCCTCACCTTTTTGCAGCAGCTTTCTATCGGGATATAGCCACCAGCTTAACTCTTCAAACGGCGACTTCATAAACCCATCGACAATATTTTCCTTAAGCTTTAATGTGTCTTGAAAAGATTGCTCCAAGCAGTCCTGAAGAGAAATATGATTGAGCACAACAGGTGCAATAAGCTTATCATCAATCGCACTTATCAACGCATGCTCCAACTCTTTCGGGTGCAAATCATAAGCAATCAGAGCCACAGCATCCCACACATAGCTGGGGGTTCGTTCTAGCTTGCCGGTTAATAACTCACCAAGGTATCCTATGACTTCAGCCCTACTGATAACACTCTCTTTCCACAACACCATCAGCGAGTCCAAGGCACCTGCGCGAATCCAAGGGTTTAACTTCGGATTTTCGACCACTTTTTGAATACTTTCAAGGTTGCCATCAAATGTTGATGCAAGCAGCCTTCCCAATGCCTCGGTAAATACCTCCCCTGTTAGCTCAATGACCAGCTTGCTTTCCAAGGAGAGCAATTGCACCAGCTTTGCAAAGGCTTGCTTTTCCCTAAAGTACGCAAGCAAGAAAATCGATAATACATGACGAATATACGCCTTTCCCTTTTCTTCAATGTATAAAGGGCTTTGAATAAACCTGTCCATCTCCTGCAGTAATAAAGGGGTTAACTCCGCTTTATGCTCCAGCATGGCTGCAAAGTCTTCACGACTTGGTGGCTCATTCACGAATGCTAATTTATCAAACAGCTTTTCAGCTTTCATATACCGCTTACCCAACACCTGCACCCCTGTACATACATAAATCCTTCAAACAAGAAAGGCGGCATGTCACCATGCCGCCCCCATTTGAACATCAGGAGGAAGTTCAAACTTGTGCCATCAAGGTCTGGTGTCCTTGAACATACGCCAACCGCTGATCATGGTACTTACCATACTTTGGCGAGACATAATATCTTCGCGAATGGCCGCATAAACATGAGCAATCACAAAGATAATAATCAGCCACATACCCAAGTGATGAAAAGTATGCACATCCTGGCTTTGCCCAAACAATGGAATCACCCAAGATGAAAACATTTCATACTGCCATGAGCCCATGCCTGTGCCCTCACCATACAGCGCAAATCCTGTGATAATCATGAAGAAAGTTCCGAACACAAACATGGTAAACATCGCCAGTTGTGCTAAAGGGTTGTGCCCAATACACTTGATCGACTCTTTTTCCATGAATGCATACCAGCGCACTTCATGAAGCATTCCTTTGATGTGATCTTTTGTCACAGGTGGGATAAACAACTGCTTGGCATGATGGTTGCCCACAAATGCCCAGTAAATCCGCCCCAACATGCCAACTGCTAAAATATAGCCAGCCGTAAAGTGGGCAAAACGGATATATCCCATCAGATAGTTGTCACTCGCTTCACCCGGCATAGTTGGTAGCGGATCACCAATAAAGTAACCTGTGATGCACAAGACCGTAATTGCAAGCGCATTCACCCAATGCCAAATGCGCACGGGAGCTTCATAGACATACACAGCTTCGGCATGTTTGGTAATCTCATGCGAGGTATCAGTAGAAATTGAAGTATCAGCCATAAATCCCTCCTTTGCTTGAAAGTGGGCGGCTTACGCCGCCCACAAGAATCATCAATGTCCTCATCTTAACGAACCTTCGCACTTGCAAGCTCTTGTCCTTCCTCGCTCATCACATGAGTTGAGCAAGCAAGACAAGGATCAAAGCTGTGTAGGCTACGAAGGATTTCGACAGGTTCATTCGGCCTTTCGACGGGTGTACCCATCAAACAAGCTTCGAACGCACCGATATTACCTGCAGGGTCACGAGGCGAACCATTCCAGGTCGTTGGAACAACGCATTGATAGTTTTCAATCTTACCATCTTTAATGCGAATCCAGTGACCCAAACCACCACGAGGCGCCGCTACAGTACCGACACCTTTACACTCTTTAGGCCATGTGGAAGGATCCCATTTTTCCATATTCGCAGTTGCCGTATCACCAGACTTGATGTTGGCAATCAAAGCATGCCAGTCATCAACCATCATATCAGAACAGTATTGCGACTCTAGGGCGCGCCCCAATGTACGACCGATGGTTGATTGCAAGATTGGCTTGGCACCCAAGTCTGTGCCTGCCAGCTTGTTAAAGGCTGCAACACTGCGATGCACTTGATCTTGTACATACTCAATACCTTGCGCATAAGCCAAGGTATAGCGAGACAATGGACCCACTTCAACAGCATGACCTTTCCAACGAGGTGCTTTAATCCAAGAATATTTCGCATTTTCATCAAGAGATTCAATATTTGTGCTTGTGCCTTTTGCCGAGCTAACATCATAGTTTGGCTCAGTAATGCCATCCCAAGGATGCAAGCCTTTGCTTTCATCAGGGTATTTGTACCATGAGTGATTGACGAACTCTTGAACATGGGTTGGATCGCGAGGATCAATTTCCATCACATTGTCCCAGTTGCCATCAAGAATCACGCCACCCGGCAGTTGATCCGTTGATTTATCATATTGCACTTTAGGATAAGCGCCATAGTCCATCACATTTTTCGCACCATGACCGCCGCCCCATAGCTGCTTCTTATAGAAGCTGGCAATGGCAAGCACATCAGGCACATACACATTATCATTGAATGCTTTCATCTCATCAATGCGAGCTTTCACGAAGTGTAAGCGCTCCATATTAAGCGGCGCACCTGCAGCCAAATCACCATCCATATTGATAGAGCAAGGCACACCACCAACCAAATAGTTTGGATGCGGGTTTTTGCCACCAAAAATAGTATGCAGTTTCACGAATTCTTTTTGCAAATCTAAAGCTTCAAGATAATGCGCTACTGCCATCAAGTCGGCTTCAGGTGGCAATTTATATGCTGGATTATCCCAATAACCATTCTTGAATGGACCAAGCTGACCCGATTCAATAAACTTACGGATACGCGTTTGAATGTCGCGGAAATAGCCCGGGCTAGATAACGGATGGTTAGGGCCAGTTAACTGCTGCAATTTGGATGTTGCTTTGGGATCAGCTTTAAGCGCGTTCACAGGGTTGACCCAGTCTAGCGCATGCAGATGATAAAAATGCACCACATGGTCATGCACCTGCAATGTTTTTGCCATCATTTCACGAATTAAGAAGGCATTGTATGGAATTTTAATATCCAGTGCATCTTCCACCGCACGCACAGATGCCAAAGCATGGCACCCTGTGCACACGCCACAAATCCGCTCCACAAATGCCCAGGCATCACGCGGGTCGCGCCCTCTGAGGATCACCTCAAGCCCACGCCACATTGTTCCCGTTGACACAGCATTGGTAATCACATTGTTCGCATCGATATTCACTTCACAGCGCATATGCCCTTCAATACGAGTTACAGGGTCAATAACAACACGCTGCCCCCCAGTATCTAAAGTATATCCATTTGGAGTAGTCGTTACACTCATTATTTATCCCCTTCTGTTTTGTTTGTTGCAGCTTTTATTGCTGAGGCTGCGGCATGAACTGCTACTGCGCCACCAACGATTGCCGCCGCTGCACCACCCAATTCATCCGCATTGGATTCAATACCAAACTGGTGAATGCCTGATAAGCGGTCATAGAAGCTTCCTTTATCCCAAAAACCATCTTCAGAACAACCAATACAGCCGTGCCCTGCTTGAATAGGGAAAGAAGTTCCTTCATTCCAACGAATGGTTGAACATGCATTGTAAGTTGTTGGACCTTTACAGCCCACTTTGTACAAACAATAACCTTTGCGCGCATATTCATCATCAAATTCTTCAACAAATTGACCTGCGTCAAAGTGTGGACGACGGTAGCATTTGTCATGGATGCGTTGACTATAAAACATTTTTGGACGACCTTGGCGATCCAGCTCTGGGATTTTTTCAAAAGTCACCATATAGGCCACCACAGCTGTCATAACCTCTGCAATCGGCGGACAACCTGGAACCTTAATAATTGGCTTGTTTATACCTGGTGTTTTATGCACAGGAACAGCTCGGGTTGGATTTGGTGCTGCTGCTTGCACACAGCCCCAAGATGCGCAAGACCCCCAAGAAATAATCGCTTTACAGTGCTTGGCAACATGAAGAAGTTGCTCAGAGAATGGCTTGCCAGCAATGATGCAAGACATACCATCTTGGTTTAGTGGCGCATTGCCCTCAACAGCAAGTAAAAAGTTTCCATCATATTTCTCAATCGTTTCCTCAATGATGGCTTCTGCCTGATACCCTGCTGCAGCCATGATGGTATCATCATAATCAAGTGATAACATAGAAAGAATCACATCTTTCGCCAAAGGGTGCGCTGAACGGATAAATGATTCAGAGCAGCATGTACACTCCAATCCATGCAACCAAAGTACGGGAATCCTTGGTTTTGTTTCCATTGCATGTGCAATTTTTGGTGCAAACGTTGGGCTTAAGCCCAATGATGCCGCAGTAAGGCTACAGTATTTAAGAAAACTTCGCCGTGTAATCCCTTGCTTGCGCATCACTTCATAAAATGTTTCTATCTTTGCCATAGATGCTCCTATTGAAATTTGATATAGAAGAACAGCTCTACGCGATGCTCCCCCAACACAAAGTAAATGTGAGCACAATTGATGCCAAACCCTTCAATCGTATACATAACAACATGTTACATGATAATAAAATATTTTTAATGTCTGCTTCATTGATAGTTAGTAAACGCTTATGCAAACTTGGTTTCCACATCTTACACATGACCACAAGCATCAGTAATATATGATAAAACCAAATGTTTCTCCCAAGACACCACAAGAATTTTCATATTAAGAGTCATTAAGAAATCAGACAAAAAGCAATCACACAAAAAGAAATGGGGTGGACGACGGGGCTCGAACCCGCGACAACCGGCATCACAAGCCGGGACTCTACCAACTGAGCTACGTCCACCATATAGCAATCACTGATACGGTTGGCGAAATGGCGCGCCTAGCAGGATTCGAACCTGCGGCCTACGGATTAGAAGTCCGTTGCTCTATCCAGCTGAGCTACAGGCGCTTATTTCCAGCAGACCGTCCATTTGAATGGTCGGGGCGGGGTGATTCGAACACCCGACCCTCTGGTCCCAAACCAGATGCGCTACCAGGCTGCGCTACGCCCCGACATATTCAGCAACCCTCTCAACTCTAGAGGGCTGCGAAAGGTAAGGATAACCATACCATTCGTCAATAGCATTTTTGCTGCAATCGAACTTGCATCAACATGAATGAAAAACACAAAGCCACAAACTCTCCACAATACGAGCAAGCATTAAACCATTTGCAGACTTTTAGAAAACCGACCCAAAGCAAAAGTGGTCTGTTTACCCACACCCAATACAAAAACAAGGTTTAACCAAGGCAGCCAATCATCAGCAATATCTTCATCCCAAGCCATGCTGACCATCCACCCTGAAACATCTTTAGCCGACCGCTTGTTGCACACAAAGCTTTGCGGCACATGCCACACCGCATTAGAGCAGGCAGGCGCGCTTAAAAATGATTCGGGCAACTGCGTATGATGCATGGCTGCCAACATTTTACTCTTGCTCACCACGGATTTGACCAATGCTTCTGCCAGCTCTGATTCGCCTTTGGGGTTGCGCCCTTGAAACTTAAGGCGTACAGGCGTTGCCGATTGCCATTGATGCGCAAAATCTTCTTCCCACCATGTCTTGCCATGCCACGACAGAGGAAATGGCAGCGATTCAATCGCATGTTGCCAAGATGCGGCGTGCGCTATCGCCATACCCGCCAAGTGCAGCCTAGCTTGCCACAGTAAACCCATTTGGTT
>JALSGX010000280.1 GCA_026982535.1 Ghiorsea sp.
ATTCCTGGATGAGGGTGGCTACTTTTGGAACTCAGGTATGTTTGTCTGGAAAGCATCGGTGATTTTAGCTGAGCTTCAACGGTATGCGCCTGATATATATGGCGTGGTTCAAGCGATGAAGCAAGCATGGCAAGGTGGCGAGCCGTGGCAGGAAGTGGTGCGGCATCAATTTCAGAATATGCCATCAGACTCGATTGATTATGCCGTGCTTGAGCCATCGGATAATGTGGTTGTGGTACCTGTATCCATGGGTTGGTCGGATGTGGGCAGCTGGGATGCTGTGTTTGATGTTTCAGAGAAGGATGAAAACAATAATGCAGTGAGTGGTCATGCGATTGCGATTGGTTGTAAAAACAGCTTGATTCGCAGTGAATCGCGTTTGATTGCTGCTGTTGGGCTTGAAGATATCATTGCCGTGGAAACGGCTGATGCCATTTTATTGTGCCCCAAAGGAGAGAGTCAGCGGGTGCGTGATGTGGTTGAGCATTTGAAATCAACGAATGGCATTGAATACCAAGAGCATGTAACTGTACAACGCCCGTGGGGTAGCTATACTGTATTGGATAACAAGGCTGAGGGCTACAAACTCAAACGCATTGAAGTAAACCCTGGCGCCTCGCTATCACTGCAACGGCATCAACATCGCTCTGAGCACTGGGTGGTGGTGTCGGGTACAGCGACGGTCATTCGTGATGATGAAGTGATTACAGTTGCCAAAAATGAAAGCACCTATATCCCCATTGGTGTGAAACACCGTTTGGCGAATAAAGGGAAAATACCGCTGCAAATGATTGAGGTGCAAGTGGGCGATTATTTGGAAGAAGATGATATTGAACGATTTGATGATGTTTATGGGAGAACAAAGTGAGTAAAGTTGCTTTAATTACAGGGGTTACAGGTCAAGATGGGGCTTTGTGAACCAAAGATTATAAAGGCAACTCTGAATAAGTTTGTTTCGAAGTGACTTTATGGCATAGCCTTGATGTTTTATAGACATGGATTATGCTTGGGCTACAAATTTTGAGAGAGGAGGATGTGATGAAAAAGATTGTTGTCTTATTGTTTGTG
>JALSGX010000281.1 GCA_026982535.1 Ghiorsea sp.
ATCAAGCATTGGATGCGCGCAGATTTTAAGGATGATATTCAGGCTATGATTGCCGATAAACCACTGGGCGGGCTTGTGCGCCAGTCATTCGTGCAAGAGCAATGGGATAGACACCAACAAGGCGAAGATAAATCGGATATATTGTGGGGGTTGTTGCTGATGAACCGATGGATGCAGCAGCATGGGTGGCAATTTTGAGTTTGACCGACACCAATTGACGCTTAAGGTTATATGGTTGTTTTTTTGATGCAGATTGATTTGCAAGGCTTCTGATATAGTCTGCGGAAGAGGGAGTTTATCAATGATGAAAAAAAATAATGAAACTAAAATCTACAAGGCAATTGTAGAGTGTGCTATTTTCGCATACTTTAAAGAGAAGTATCCACATAGTGCCCCTGATGATGAGAAAGAAAGCGATGATATTAAAAGCATTTCGCAGCTATTATTAAAGTTAGAAAAGTATTCTCATATTCCAGATAAAGAACGCTTAATCAAAGAAACCTACCGAGAGATTAAACAGCTTATCGAGGATGATGAGTTTAGAGAAGAAAATTTACAACTTATGCTTCAAGATATTGCCAGTGAACTGTCAGTTGAAGATAGACGGTATATATTAAATGCTGTAATTCTTATTGTTAATGAAGATGATAATATTTCAGAGGTTGAAAAAGTTGTTATTTTACAAGTTTCACGCTACTTGGGTTTTAGCGATGAGTTTCAAAGTATCATAAAAGCATTTAAAGCATCAGATTTTTATGAAGAAGATACGAAAGGTGTTGTATTATTTGGCGTGGTGTTTTTATTTGGTTTACTTGTTGCAGCAATGATGTTTGTTGACAAACAAGAACCAAAGATCAATTTATTCAAAACAGATAAATACCAATTTTACGATCTTACTTTTAATAGGTATATTTTTTATAAAAACCAATATCTTTCGTCTAATGTCGATGGTTTAACTCAGCATTATAGAAAATATGCTGTTTATTATTTGAGAGGCAAAGCCTCTGTTTCATTTGCATCAAGTTTATTGCACTTTAATATAAAAACAGGCGAGTTGACGATTCCTGAAAGAGCTTTTGCTATTGATATTCATATTCCACCATCTCAGGAGCTTGAAATTGATAGAGTTAATCCACAGCCTATTTCAGAAAGTGAAGCACAAGCTATTGGCGCTGTTGTTGGGTTGGGTGCAGGGGCAGCTGTTGCAAAAGGAGGCTTAAGCCTAACTAAATTTTTACCACCTACTAT
The DNA here is from genome assembly GCA_026982535.1 of Ghiorsea sp. Taxonomy (GTDB): domain Bacteria; phylum Pseudomonadota; class Zetaproteobacteria; order Mariprofundales; family Mariprofundaceae; genus Ghiorsea. Next base: position 1,249 of record JALSGX010000281.1, read on the forward strand.
ACAACCTCAGGCACTAGCAGCAACAGGTGTAGTGGGTTTGATAGGAGGAGGGGCAGCATATTTGGTAACATCTAAGGCGTTAGAGGGTATGCAGCTTGCTTCAAAGATAACAGAAACGGAAAGAGAAGAGGTTTTACGAACAGGCAAGCATTTAATCGAAGCGCAGATAAGAGCTTCAGACGATATTAAGCAGTTGTACCAAGAGCAATTTGAAAGTTTTATTAAAGCAAAATATCAAGCTGTAGGTCTTACAGTTACAGATATTCAATATCTAGCGGAATAGGATGGGCATATGTTGAAATCTTTAAAGAAAAGAACGCTTTATATATTGATAGCTATATGCAGCATTATTATTGTGGGTGTGGCATTGATGCTGTACACAAAAAAAATGGAAATAGTATCAGGAGGGTTAAATATCAATAAGGGTGTAGTCGTTGATAAGTTGTGCAACTACACCATTTATAATGATTTTTATTATCATATCATCAATAACTCTGTAGAAGCAGACGGTTTAAGAAAAGACCTTGCTAAGTTGACCCCAGTGCAGACTACAATTTGTTACGATAATAAAGAAAAACAAGTGGTTTTACAGCCTAAAATTGGAGATAAGGTCATTTTAGAAGATAATGAAGGGATAGGTTTAGCTAATGTTCGTAGTATGCTTGAAGTCTTTGCTGAGACATATGCGCTTATCGCAGCAACGCAAGACCCCACTTATTTTCAAGAGAGCTATAAACAATATCAGACCATGATGGCAAGTCTGCACTTGGAAGAAAGTGAGCTGGTGAAGCCCATAGAGGATATTAAGGCAAAATACTATACAACGCTTCACGACTTGCCGATTCATAATATGCAAGTGCAATACTTTCATTTGGATAAGATCACTGAACCACCACTTCAAGCAAGGAAAGGCGAAGGATGGCAACCCAATATTATTACTTGGCAGTTTAATGAGAAAGATAAAATTTATTTGCAATATTTAAAGAAGTGGCACAGCAACACATTGGACACATATAGACAAAGCCGTTTTCAAGAAGGGTGGCATACTTTTGTAAAACTACCAAAGTTTTTCAATAATAAAGTATCAAATACTTTTTTACGCTTTGATAAGGATGAAAACAAAGTTATCACACTATTTATGGATAGTAATGGTTATGTGTATAACTTGATCATGAAAACACAAAACCCACAAGCTATTCAGGATTATTTTCAAGATTACTTAAAAATTGCTTATGGAATTGGGTTTGTTCAACAAACTGGAGCATTTGATGCGAGCTTTCAAAATGAGCTGGGGAAAGTAGAGATTTTTTATGAAAGTATAAAAAATTATATGCAAGTGGTTCAGGGTAAGTATGACGAATTAGGTGAGTGCAAAGGGTATAATTTTCTTGCGCCGCTCGCCGAAGGCTTTCAGCAGGAGTGGTTAGATATACAATTGCTTGATATGGAAAACTTTGATGTTCGATATCAAATGTTTAAAGAAAAGTATGGGGCATATCCTAATGCGGACATTGAGCGAGGTTTACAGGAAAAGTTTTCTGAGTTTCAAGCTAAAATTAAATTGGTGCAAAAAGCAATTGATAAGATAGAAGGTACTAACAGTATTTTTAAGGCAGAAGATATTAACAGTTTTTTTTCTAAGTTAAAAAAAGTGGCTACTTCAAATAGCTGTGAGCAGCTTATGGAGCAATGTAATGTTGTCGATCCATCTGCTTTAGAATGTGTGCAAAAAGTTGCCGAGGAAGGAGAAAAGTGATGCAAAAAAATGTGATTTTAGTTGTTATTGTGGTTGTACTGGGGTGGGGGTTAAGTTCATGTGATGACGGTCCATCACCACAAGAACAAGAACAAATGAACACTGAAAGAATGCTTGATGACCGTTGAAAGAGAAATAAAGGGGCTTCGACCCCTTTTGCTCAACTATCGTGCTACTGATGAGGACAGGTTATGTGTTCCTAACACAAAAGTTGACCAACTAGACCAGCATTGATACATTAGACCTAAAAAAAGAGGGTGCTTTATGATTGTAAACCTATCAGAAGCCAAGGCAAACTTATCCAAGCTCGTGAATATGGCATACCATGGTGAAAAAATCGTGATTGCAAAAAATAATACACCGCTTGTGGATTTGGTGGCGCATAAGCCAGAAACTCCTCGAAAACTTGGGTTATTGGCTGGGCAGTTTTCCACACCTGATGATATTTTAGATGAAGATGAAAGCATCACAGCCATGTTTGATGATGCCATCAAATGAACATTATCATCGACACCCATATCTTCCTTTGGGCATTATCTGAGCCACATAAAATTTCAGAAAAGAAGCAAGCCGAACTCAAAACACCTGCGAATACCATTTATGTTAGCTCTATCACTATGGTTGAGCTCATGCTTAAAGCATCGGTTGGCAAATTAAATATCAACTTTGACCCTGTGGATGCGGCGCAACAAAGTGGCTTTGAACTTCTCGGTTTTAGTGCGAAAGATGCCATGCCCCTGAAAGATATGCCCTTTCACCATAAAGACCCGTTTGATCGCATGCTGATTGCACAAAGTGTAGCTCGTAAATTTCACTTGATGTCAGATGATACCAAGTTCAAAGCATACGACTGCAAGCTCATGTAAACCTGTAGTCTTGCAAAGAAAAAGGAAAAAGGGCTGACCCCTTTTAAGCTGATGGATGCAGCAGCATGGGTGGCAGTTTTGAGGAGAATGTATAAGGTTTAGCTTTATGACTATTGGGGCAAATAAAAAAGCAAAACCATTCTTGAAGTGGGCAGGTGGCAAAACACAGTTGCTCGATGAAATTGCTGCGGCTTTCCCTTTTTCAAAACAAGACAACTAATAAAAGGGGTCAGAGCCCTTTAATTTGACAGTTTGCATGTTATGCTTGCTCTTGAGAGGTGAATCATGCCAAGAAAACCTAGATTTTATGTTGCTGAAATGCCTGTGCATGTGGTGCAGCGGGGTAATAATAAGCAAGCGATATTTTTTGACGATGCTGATTATAAAGCATATTTGAAGTGGCTGCGTGAGGCTGCGGAAAAGTATGATTGTGCTATTCATGCTTATGTGTTGATGACGAATCATGTGCATATCTTGGTTACGCCTAAAGATACGGATGGGATTAGCCGCATGATGCAATATGTGGGGCGGCGGTATGTGCCGTATATCAATCAAAGTTATGGTAGAAGCGGCACGCTTTGGGAAGGGCGATACAAAAGTAGCTTGATTGATGCAGAGAGCTACTTCTTGGCGTGTAGTCGGTATATTGAAATGAATCCTGTGCGGGCGGATATGGTGAAACACCCGAGTGATTATCTTTGGTCTAGCTATGCATGTAATGCGGAAGGAAAAGCAGACAATATAGTGCAGCCCCATGCGTTGTACACGGCGTTGGGGGATTCGGATGGGGTGAGAAGGGAAGCTTATCAAGCGTTATTTCAAGCGCATGTGGATGATAAAGAGTTGGCTGACATTCGTGCTTCTTGGCAAACGGGAACACCGCTTGGCAATGATAGATTTAGGGAAGAAATTGAAGCAGTGTTGGGCAAAAAGGTTGGGTATCATAAACGAGGGAGACCTGCTAAAAATGATAAAGAGGAATAAAAGGGCTCTGACCCCTTTTAAGTTATGAGTAAACGCATATTGATGGTTGCCGATGTGTCGGCGGAAGCGGTTCACGGTGGTGCAGAGCGGATGTTGCATCATCATTTGCGAGCGTTGGTGGGTGCAGGGTATGATGTGACCATGCTAACCAGGCAGCCCACGCCTGATGCGGAAGTGTGTATTGAGCTGCCGCAATTTGGTATTCAGGAGTTTAGGTTTCCATTTTCGGGGGATAAGGGTTACCAAGGTTTAAAAGAATTGAAATCTGCTGCCAAACAATGGTGGAAACATCATCAGGATGACTTTGATGTGGTGGTGAGTGAGCAGCCGTTTGTGATGTGGGCACTGCTTGCCGCAGGCTGCAAGTTGCCACGATTGCAGGTGTGTTTTTCCTTTGCCTTTGAAGAGTATGAAACCCGCCATGCTTTGGACATGACAGCCAAACACAAGGTTGCCATCCAAGCGATGAAAAAGCTGGAAGCCAAGGTATATAAAAGTGCGGATGCGTTGATGGGCTTGAGCAAGTTCACCCAGGATAGAATGCATCACTTCTTTGGGCTTGCTCAAGATGCGTGTGTGATTAACCCTGCTGCCGCAGATGAGTTTCAAGGGCTGCATATCAGTCAACATGATGAAGTTCGTGCGGAATTGGGCTGGGAAACACCAGTGGTGACTACTTTACGAAATCTTGTGCCGCGCACAGGTGTGGACTTGTTGATTCAAGCTGCTGCGATTGTGAAAGTGACGCATCCTGATGTGAAGTTCATCATCATGGGTGATGGTGGGCTGCGCCAATCCATGCAGAAGTTGGCGGATGAGTTGGGAGTGGCGGATACGGTGACATTCACAGGTTATTTGCCTGAAGAAGATGTGCAAAAGCGGCTGCTTGCATCGGATGTGTTTGTGCTTCCCACGCGTGGCTTGGAAGGCTTTGGTTTGGTGACTTTGGAAGCCAATGCTTGGGGAACGCCGGTGCTTGCCACGCCGATTTCTGCGAATAAAGAGCTTGTACCGAGCATCATTCATAATCAGTTGGCAGATAATGCATCCCCCTTGGCATTGGCAGAAAAGGTGATTTGGATGACGGAAAATCCTTTGGGGCAAGCCCAACGCATACGCACCCAAGAAGATGCGTTTCGCCAATACAATTGGCAGAAACATGACCAGAAATTGTTGCAAATGGTGGAAGCTTTGGCAGAGGGTGGCGCATGAAAGTCTTGCATTTGATTACGCGCATGGATGGTGGTGGTTCAGCAGTAAACACGCTGATTACAGCAACGAAACAAGCTGAAGCGGGCTATGATGTGTTGTTGGCATTTGGCCCAAGCCAAGAGTCTAAAATGACAAATGAAGAGCAGGCAAAAGTGGATGCAGGTTTGCAAGCCTTTGAAGCCTTGGGTGGTAAGGTGCAGGTGCTTACGCATTTACATCGTGAAGTAGGCTTGCACGATCAACGCGCCGTGAAAGATATTCGCGCTTTGGGTTTAAGTGATTTTGATATTGTGCATACGCATACATCGAAAGCTGGGGCATTGGGCAGGTATGCGGCAGATGGGCAAGATGTGAAGGTGGTGCATACACCACATGGGCATATTTTTCATGGCTATTTTGGTGCACTCAAAACCAAAATATTCCTCAAAGTGGAGCAATATTTAGCCAAAAAGACGGATGTATTGATTGCTTTAACCCAAGCTGAGCGCGATGACCATTTGGCATTGGGCATTGGCACGAAGGAGCAGTGGCAGGTTGTGCCAAGCGGTGTGGATGTGGACGCGATTGCTGAATGGATGTGGGAGCATCCTGTGTCTGAAGCACATAAAACTTGGGATACAGTATCGGTGGGTCGGCTTGTGCCCATCAAAGGCATGGAGCGGTTGATTACGGCATGGGAAGTTGTGGTGCAAGCAAGACCAGATGCCAAGCTTGCTTTGGTGGGTGATGGCGAAGATAAACGCAGCTTAGAAAAGCTTTCCTCGCGCCTCAACATCATTCCCAATGTTGAATTTGTGGGCTGGACTGACCCATTGCCAGAGCTAGCCAAAGCCAAGTCATTTGCACTCTTATCACACAACGAAGGCATGGGCAGAGCCGTGGTTGAAGCCATGGCGGCAGGGCTTCCTTGCGTGGTTTCAAATGTGTGTGGGTTAAAAGAATTGGTGGATGATAGCGTGGGTAAAGTAGTGGATGCCGATGATACAGAAGCCGTTGCCAAAGCCTTGATGAGCGATTGGCCTAGAGATATTAGCCGCGCCACCCGCGCCAGAGCAGCGCATTATTCCATTGATGCCATGATGCAGGGTTTGGATGCTGCTTATCAACATGTTTTAGCCAAGGACGAATAATGTTGAAGCTGCTGTGCGGTTTATGCTTTCTACTCAGCACATCATGGGCTTACGCGGGTATCAATCATGCTGTGAACCTTGATTGGAAAACCCAAGAAAGCGCGCACTTTAGGGTTCACTTTTATGAAGGTGAAGCAAAGCTTGCGAAAGAAGTCTTAAACATCGCCGAAGCGGTGTATCAGCGGCTTACGCCCATCTTTGATTGGTATCCTGCGGCAAAAACCGAGATAGTGCTTAGTGATGAAATGGATATGAGCAATGGCTTTGCGATACCAATTCCTTCCAACCGTATGACTTTGTTTATCAGCCGCCCCAATCATGTGAACAGCTTGGAAGACCATGCAGGTTGGCTAGAGACGCTGATTCTGCATGAGTTTGTACACACGCTACATTTGGATAAAGCACGGGGTGGGCCAAAAAATATCCGCAATATGTTCGGGCGCATATTTCTGGCATTTCCCAATATGTATATGCCAGCG
>JALSGX010000282.1 GCA_026982535.1 Ghiorsea sp.
GAAGTAGCGTGTTTTGTACATCATGTTGTGCAATTGCGCCAATAATGCCACACATTTACGCATCCCCCTTCTTAGGGCGAACCCAGCTTTTGATATGCCGTTGTTCGGGGCGAGCAGACAAGGTTAAGCCATCATTGGGCACAGGTTTGGTAATAATACTCCCAGCACCAATGGTTGCGCCGCTGCCTACTTGCACAGGCGCAATCAGCTTGGTATCAGAGCCGACAAACACATCATCTGCAATTATGGTTTGATGTTTATTGGCACCATCATAGTTGCAAGTGATAGTTCCAGCGCCGATATTACAATGTTTGCCCATGGTTGTATCACCGATATAACTCAGGTGATTGATCTTGCTACCTTGTCCGACAACTGATTTCTTGACTTCAACAAAATTGCCAATTTTGACATCATCGTCCAGGCGTGCGCCAGGGCGCAGGCGAGCAAATGGTCCTACAACGGCATCATCACCAATGCTGGTTTCCTCCAGATGTGAGAAAGGAGCAATGGTAATGCCGTCGGCAAGCCAGCTATCTTGTAGCACAGCATAGGGGCCCACGGTGCAGTCATCGCCCAAATGGGTGGAGCCAAGCAGTTGTGTGCCTGCTTTGATGGTGCAGTCCATACCAATATTGACGGATGCTTCGATGCGAACGGTATCGGGTTGCTGTATGGTTACCCCTTTTTTCTGCCACTCGTGGATGATGCGTTGCTGCATAATGGCTTCAGCTTGGGCGAGTTGTATGCGGTCATTGACACCTAACATCTCATTCGGATCAGGCATAACGACGGCTTGCACTTGTGCGCCGTGTTGCAATGCCAGTGGTAAAATATCAGGCAGATAATATTCACCTTGCGCATTATTGTTTTCAACGCCATGTAAACATTGAAAGAGTAGGGTGCGGTTGACGCAGAAAATACCACTGCTAACTTCATGGATTTTGCGTTGCCCATCATTGGCATCCTTTTCTTCAACAATACCTTGGACTTGATCATTGATGTCTCGGATAATTCTTCCATAGCCTGTGGGTTGATCAACGATGGCAGATAAGACGGAC
>JALSGX010000283.1 GCA_026982535.1 Ghiorsea sp.
CGCAGGTTGGCTGGAGACGCTGATTCTGCATGAGTTTGTACACACGCTACATTTGGATAAAGCACGGGGTGGGCCAAAAAATATCCGCAATATGTTCGGGCGCATATTTCTGGCATTTCCCAATATGTATATGCCAGCGTGGATGCATGAAGGCTTGGCAACCTATTACGAAACGGATAAAGCCTTGGGTATTGGACGAGGGCAAAGCAGCTATTTTCAAATGCTGATGCGTATGGAAGTGGCAGGTGGTATGAAACCGCTTCACCAAATCAACCAACTTAACACCCTTTGGCCCATGCTAACTAGCCGCTATTTATATGGCGTTTATTTCGAGCAGTTTATCGTTGATACTTATGGAGAAGATACTTTACAGCGCATCGTCAATCATTACTCGGACAACTGGCTTCCTTTTGCCATTAACACGGTGTATCAAGAGGTGTTGGGTAAGGATTTAAGCCAGCTTTGGGTGGAGTTTGAAGCTTATTTGCGGCAGAAGTTTGTGCCACAAATACAACATATTCAGGCATTGGGCACCACACCGATGCGAGCGCTCACGCAAGACGGAGACTTTAAGCGTTCATTACTACAAACTGATGATGGGCGCGTATTTTATGTCAGCGACAACTTAACCAGTGGCGCAAAGCTGATGCGTCAATATCAAGGCAAAGCTGCAGTATTGCTGGAGCTGAATGCGGGAGCGAGATTAGATTGGCAAAAGCAGGCAGGTTTGCTGATGGTGCAGCCGGATATTTGTGAGAATGCCAACCGATACTACGATATTTATCGGGTGGATGAGGATGGGCATAGCCAGCAACTTACCTATTGCCAGCGATATATTTTTGCGGCTTGGTCGCCTGATGGCTCACAAATCGCAGCGGTGAAAAATTATCGTGGGCAACATGCGATTCACCTGTTGGATGCCAAAGGCAAGTTGCTGCAAGTGTTGTGGCAGGGCAAAGATGATGAAACTTTGTCAGGTTTGGATTGGTCGGATGATGGCGCGCTACTTGTATCCAGTGTTTGGCGAAAGGGTTCGGGTTGGGATGTGGAAACCTTTGATATAAGCAGTCAAACATGGTCAAAAATCACGGATGATATGAACATTCAAACCGATGCAAGGTTTGTAGAGGGCAGTCATGATATTGTGTTCTCGGCGGATGATGATGGGGTGTATAATATTTATCGTAATAGTGGGGATGGTAACTTAACACAGCTTACCCGTGTATTGGGTGGTGTGTTTTCGCCTTTTCTGACCAAGCAGGGTGAGTTGCTTGCGGTGAGTTATGGCGCACAAGGTTTTGATGTGGTGCAAATATCGCAACTGAGGCATGAAAGTGTGAACACCCAAGATTTGTCTCAGACATTTAAGGGTGAACAGTTTGCTGTAGAAGATGTCGAAATATCTGAAGCAGTGCCGTATTCAGCGTGGGATAGCGCATTGCCAACATCATGGCTGCCATCCTTTTTGCTTACCAATCAAGGTGTGGAGTTGGGCGCAACTGTCTTTGGCACGGATGTATTGAATCGGCATAATTATACTTTGTATGCGGGTTATCAGTCGGTGTCGTCTGCGCCTGTGTTTAGCCTGAATTATATTTATGATGGTTGGTATCCATTGCTCAAAGTGGATGCAACCAAACTGCAAACGCCATGGTTTGATACCAATAGCAACTTGATTGCGCTTACAGAACAACAAAGCTTGAATGCGGAACTGATTTTCCCGTGGCTCAAACAGCAATCGCGGTGGACGGCGCATGTGGCACTGAATCACAGGCGTGATGTGTTGACATGGCTTGCACCATTATACACGGCAAACAACATATCCTTTCAAGACTCGCTTGCAGGTGCAGCATTGGTGTATGATTCTCGTTTGTTCTACCCAAGAGGTGTGAGTAGCGCTTCCACAGGCTCAATTGTGTCGTTCCAGGTTGAATCGGGTCAATGGCTGGGCGGCACATATACGGGAAATGTTAGCCAATTATCTGCCCGACATTTCTTTGATTTGGGCAGTGAGCAGGTGTTGGGTTTGCGCTTGGATTTGGGCAAAGGCGATAATAACGCGCGCCCTTTTACCTTGGGTGGCACAAACAACAACACATTGATTCCGAACCTTTTAGACCCGCTACCCGCAAGCGCTACACTGAATCAACGGGCATACAGTTTGAGGGGGTATGCGGATGCGGCATTGTCAGGCAGTGAGTTGGCTTTGGTATCAGCGGAATATCGCTTTCCCATCGCCCGAATTGAACGCGGTTTTATGAGCCCGCCCATAGGTGTTCATCAGTTCTTCGGGCAGGTGTTTGCGGATGCGGGGCGTGCAAGCAACAGTATCAGTGCTGCCAAGACTTATACCAGTATTGGTGCAGAAGTTGGTGGTGATTTCATTCTTTTTTACAACTTGCCTATTCGTATGCAACTGGGCATTGCCAAAGGTTTGGATGATACGCTTGGCGGCAATCAAGCGTATTTTAGATTAGGTAGTTCGTTTTAAAGGATGTTTTGATGTTTCATATGATGAAGGTAATAGTATTTTTGACCCTAGTGGTAGTTATGACTGATGCGGCTTTTGCATTCACATTTAATAACTATTGCAATTTGTTTGGTCAAGAAACACAAGCTAACCCACATCTACTAAAAGAACGGGTTAGAGCATGTGAAAAGCAGGCAAAAGAGGGGGATATTGATGCTCAAATAGAGTTGGTGCGTATTTATGTCCATAATGGTTACGGTTGGAGAGATTTAAGTTTGGCTGAAAAGTGGGCAAGGGAAGCGGCGAAATCGAAAACGGCTCAAGGTTATGATACATTAGGGTGGTTGCTGGCATTAAAGCCTAATAGGACAGATGAAGAAATCCGTGAAGCAGTTCAAGCTTACATGCAAGCCAATAAGATGGGGGTAGAAAATGAGCTTAGATTAGTACAACTGTTGGAGGGGTGTTCGTGTATATCGGACATGCCCAAAGTATTCGCATGGGTAAAAAAAGAGGCGGATGAAGGCAATGCATCCTTGCAATACTTTTTAGGTAAGGCATATCTTGAAGGTTTGGGTGTTCCGCAAAATGGGGATAAAGCTATTGCTTGGTATATGCACTTATTACAGCAGAAAGAAAGTTATTCTTTATATGCCCCTTATGCATTAGGGCTTATTTATGAAAAAGGTAAGGCTGGAGTTACTGTTGATATAGACAAAGCACTTCAGTTTTATCAAATCGGTGCGCAAAGAGGGGATAGGGGTTCAAAATTAAAAGTAACCAAGATATTAAATAGACATAAGCCTTTATCAATTTTGAGAGTTCCTAATTATGATGGGCAAGCACCTAAGTGGGTCGCTTTGTTGTACTCAGATGGAACACTTGATATACAAGCTGAGTATAGTAATGGTAAGTGGAAAAAAGTTGATATGAACCAGTGGGTAAAATCGCATTTTGCAGATAAAGATTTGCCTCGTGTTCCATTACCCGACTTTCCAGATGGGTCAGAGATGCTGGCAATCAAGGGCTTAAGTTTTAAACAGTCTGATACAAACACAAAAGCTCAGGTGTCATGGTTTCCGAGAAGGTGGGTTTCTTTAAAACACAAGAAGGAATATGTGATTGATAGGATAGCCCAGTTAGCTAGTGAGTGTGATATATGGTATAGCTTGGTTGTGCAAGGCAAGCAGCCCTATGACCCTGCCACATCTTATTTGGATGAGGTAGAGCAACCTAAAGTTGTTGATTATATTGCATCTTGGGATGTTCAAAGTATTTCTGTTCATAGGATGAATTATGATGCAGATACGCGTTTAAAGTCACGAACTGTCATGGATATGAACAAGAAAGAAGAGGCTGTTTTTTCTGACTTGATAGAGAAAATAAAGAAATATAATCCAGACTTTTTGCAAGATAGAAAGTTTAGCTCTCAACATGTTTGGAAAAAGGAAGACAGACAAAAATTTCGTCAACAAAGTCAACAACAGGTCAGTAAAGTTAAAATGTTGGATGGTTCAGCGTTGTTTCAAATTTTAATAGAACGCACATATAAAGATTCGTTTTTTCATACATATTATAATGCTTGGGTTAGTGAAAATCATGAACAGCTTGAATTGTTAGAAAGTCATATGTCTTTAGCAGATATGGACTGGAAAAGTATTAGTTACGAAACCCCAATTGGCGCAGCTTGGGTCATTGATAAACATATCTATGCAGTTGGCAGCCATTACGCAGCAGGCACATCGAATATCATTTATAAGTTAAGTCCAGAAAGTCGAGAGGTTGTATTTGAACAGTACGATTCCAGGAGTTGTGAATGATTTCAAGCCGAGAAAGATTTGCCGCAGCCGCATTCGCCTTTTTTGTTGGGGTTGTTGAAAACAAAGGATGATGAAAGCATATCTTCTTGATAATCAATCTCTAAACCTTTGATGGCATTGTCATAAAATTGTTCAGCAATGTAGATGGTTAAACCATCAAATTCGGCTGCCAAATCACCTTCGGATGCGGCATCCTCAAAATCAAGCACATACTCCAAACCAGAGCAGCCTGCTTCACGCAACGACAGGCGTACGGCTTGTTTGCCAGCTTCAGCTAATTTTTTCTTGAACTGGGCAATCGCTGCGGGGGTGAGGTGAACCTCGGCTTGTTTTAATTCTGGTGCGCTCATACTTTTAACTCCTTGGGGATGCTGAAATGCACATTTTCTTCCACTGTTTCACGGGTGGAAACAACACTTTTATCATGTTGCGACAGCATATCAACCACTTCTTTAATCAGGACTTCAGGCGCAGATGCACCTGCTGTGACGCCAATGTTTGCTTTGCCTTCAAGCATATCAGGTGTGATGGCTTGAGCATTTTCAATCAAATAAGCAGTGCACCCTTCTTTTTCGGCGACTTCTCTTAAACGATTGCTGTTGGATGAGTTGGGAGAACCAACCACTAGGATAACATCGGATACTTTAGCCAAATCTTTGACTGCCATTTGACGGTTGCTGGTGGCATAACAAATATCTTCTTTTTTAGGTGCTTGGATATTGGGGAATCGGGCTTGCAAAGCTGCAATCACATCTTTGGTATCATCCACGCTTAGTGTGGTTTGGGTGACAAAAGCGAGTTTATTTTCATCATTGACTTGAAGCGCAGCCACATCTTCAGGCTCGGATACCAAAAGCACTGCACCATCTGGGGCTTGCCCCATGGTACCTTCCACCTCGGGATGCCCTTTGTGTCCAATCAAGATAATCTGGTCGCCATTGGCATAGTGGCGCAATAATTCTAAATGCACTTTGGTGACCAAGGGGCATGTGGCATCGAGGACGCGAAGGTTGCGTTGCTTGCCTGCTTCTTGCACTTTTTTACTCACGCCGTGCGCAGAAAAAATCAGCACAGCACCATCGGGCGCATCTTCAACTTCTTCAATAAACACCGCACCTTTATCTTTTAAGCAGTCCACCACATGTTTGTTATGCACAATCTCATGGCGCACATATACAGGCGCACCAAAGACTTCAATGGCGCGTTCTACAATCTCAATGGCTCGTTCTACACCCGCACAAAAGCCTCGTGGCTGGGCTAAAAATACGGACTTGGGTTGAATCTGGATGGTCTGTTGCTGCATTTTGTTTATCCTTGGGTTACGGTTTGCCGCATAGTGTACGCAAAAAGTATAGCGAGGTGAAACCATGACTGATTACACATTAAATGTAGGGGATAAAGCGCCATTGGATTTGGAAGTGGATATTTATCCTGAAGGCAAGTTCAAGTTGGCGGACACATTGGGCAAATGGGTGATTGTGTATTTTTATCCCAAAGACAATACACCAGGTTGCACCACGGAATCATGCGAGTTTCGCGATGCTTTGCCCGACTTTAGTGCGGCAGATGCTGAGATTATTGGTGTAAGCCGTGATTCATTGAAGTCGCACGCCAATTTTACCACCAAACACAATCTAAACTTTCCTTTGATTTCCGACCCTGATGAAGTGTTTTGCAAAGCTTTTGATGTGATTCAAGAGAAAATGAATTATGGTAAAAAATACATGGGTGTGGAACGCTCGACTTTTATCATCAACCCTGAAGGTGTGGTGGTTGAAGCTTGGCGTAAAGTTCGGGTGAAAGACCATGTGGCAACGGTGTTGGCTCGCCTCAAAGAGCTTCAAGCTTAAGTGATGCTAAAAGACAAACGCATTTTGCTTGGCGTAGGTGGCGGCATTGCTGTTTACCGCGCTGTGGAATTGATGCGCTTGTTGATGAAGCAAGGGGCAGAGGTGCAGGTGGTGATGACCAAGTCAGCCCAAGAATTTGTCACCCCTTTAACCTTTGAAGCCTTGTCGGGTAATAAAGTGCATACCGACTTGTTCGATTTAACTGAGCAACATGGCATGGGGCATATCCAATTGGTGCGTTGGGCAGATGCTGTGGTGTTAGCGCCTGTGACCAGTAACCTGCTTGCCAAAATCAGCCACGGCATTGCCGATGATTTGTTGACCACACTCATGCTTGCCAATGAAAAACCTGTACTTATCGCACCTGCAATGAATGTATCCATGTGGCAGGCTGATGCGACACAGCGCAATGTCAGCATACTAAAGGAAAGGGGTTATGCCGTTGTTGAGCCTGTGGCGGGTGAACTGGCATGTGGTGAGCAGGGCGCAGGTCGTTTGGCAGAGCCTGAAAGCATCATCCAAGCTTTGTTGCCACTATTGACGGAGCAAACCTTGGCAGGGCAATACTGGGTCATCAATGCAGGGCCTACCGTTGAAGCTTGGGATGCGGTGCGGATATTAACCAACCGTGCTTCGGGTGCGTTGGGTGCGATGTTGGCTGATGCGGCGGCGGTTTGTGGGGCAAAAGTGTGTTTGATTGCAGGCAAAGGCACCCCGCAAACACGACATGATGTGCAGCGCATCGATGTGGAACGAGCAGCAGAGATGCTGGATGCTTGTTTGCTTGCTGCACAAGGTGCGGATGTATTTGTGGGCACGGCGGCAGTGAGTGATTATCGTTTTTCAGAAACACTTGCCAGCAAGTTAAAACGACAAGGCAGCGGCAGTATTCAAGTCGAACTGGTTGAAAACCCCGATATTATTCAAGCTGTTGCAACCATGGATAAACGACCGCATCAAGTGATTGCTTTTGCTGCGGAAAGTGAGAATCATGTTGCATACGCTCAAGAGAAGCTGCGGCGTAAAGGTGTGGATGCTATTGTGGCGAATGATGTGTCGAATATGGGCGCAAATACTGCTTCGGGTTATTATGTGACGGTCAATGATGTGTTTAAGCTCAATGCCCAAGATAAGGCGCTCTTTGTTAGGCAACTGGTGCAGCATATTATCAATATGTAATATATGGTAAGAGGTTTGCACCACCGTAATCCAGATGGTGAGAGAGGATATATGCAGCTAAGAAATAGCAAGCAAGCTTATGGTTGGGTAAGTATTGTCATCCATTGGCTAATGGCGCTTGCTATATTTGGCATGTTTGCGCTTGGTCTTTATATGGTGGATCTGACCTATGTTGATGCATGGTATAAAGCCGCTCCTGCATGGCATATCAGCGTGGGTATGCTTTTGTTGATGCTTCTTATGTTCAGGTTGCTATGGCGCTTGAGTAATCCTGT
Organism: Ghiorsea sp.; assembly: GCA_026982535.1. GTDB lineage: Bacteria > Pseudomonadota > Zetaproteobacteria > Mariprofundales > Mariprofundaceae > Ghiorsea. Next base: position 7,595 of record JALSGX010000283.1, read on the forward strand.
GCCTGAAATCTATGGGCAG
>JALSGX010000284.1 GCA_026982535.1 Ghiorsea sp.
TCATAACTTTCAGCCAACTGTTTGAAGAAGTGTAGGCTCTCAATCATGCGTTCAATGGCATCATTATTTAAGCGCCCACGTTTATCCACACCATCACCAAGGCGAACCCAGTGCTTCATTCTATCCACAATGCGGAACGCACCATGGGCTTCGGTTTGAGCAATAATCATATGGAAAGAATTGGTGCCCATATCTATTGCAGCAATATGATGACCTGTGGTGATATTCAAATGAAACCGCCTTTAAAAGGTTGGCATTACGTTAAGCCGCTTTGCTTCTCACGAACCTTTTTCTGAATTTTTTTCTTCTTGGCGATTTTTTTCACCTTGTCGGCATCATATTTCTTTAGATGACGTTTGGTCAAGGCATGTTGTTTATCCACTTTCTTCGCCGTTTTGCTCATGCGTTTTTCAGCACGCTTGGCTTTTTTAGCTGCTTTCTTGGCTTTTTTGGCAGCCTTTGCGGCTTTGGATGCCGCTTTATCGGCTTTTTTAATGGCTTCTTCTAAAGCTTGATGTAGTTCTTTATCATGTTTACTGGCACTCATTATTATCATCCTTATTTTCCTACGCTGGCAAGTGCCAACGTAGGTTTATTATCTTATTTTACTCAGCGTGTTTATCGTTAGAATAATCTAGCTTCCTATGCACATTACCGACAATTTTCGGGTCGGGTGCGCAGGCAACTTGCTCATCTTTACCGGGATAATTCAAGTTGTGCAGGTAGTGACGCATACAGTTAATTCTCGCCCGTTTTTTATCATCGGACTTCACAACCGTCCATGGTGCATCAGCTGTGCTGGTATAGAAAAACATCGCTTGTTTGGCTTTGGTGTAGTCTTCCCATTTATCCAAGGACTGAATATCAATGGGGCTAAGTTTCCATTGTTTCAGTGGGTCGTGGGTGCGACCATGAAAGCGGCGAAGTTGTTCATGGCGGCTCACTGAGAACCAGTATTTGAACAGGTGTAAACCTGAGTTGACCAACATGCGCTCCAATTGTGGTGTTTGACGTAGAAACTCTAAATATTCTTCATCCGTACAAAAACCCATCACGCGTTCAACACCCGTACGATTATACCAAGAGCGGTCTAAAAACACCATTTCACCTTTGGTGGGCAAGTGCTTGATATAACGCTGATAATACCACTGACCAAGCTCGCGGTCATTGGGTTTCTCTAGGGCGATAACATGCGCAGCACGCGGGTTTAAGTGCTCATTAAAGCGCTTAATCGTACCACCCTTGCCTGCTGCATCCCGACCCTCAAAAATGCCAAGAATACGTTGCCCTGATTCTTTTACCCAAGCTTGCACTTTAAGTAATTCGATTTGTAGCAAGTGTTTTTCACTTTCATATTCTTCTAAGCCCATTTTTTCAGGGTAAGGATAAGTGCCCATCTCATGGCTGAGAGCTAAGAGTTTGCTCCCTGAAATGACTTTAGGGGACTTCAACACCTTCTTGGGGTTGCTCATTTTATCCAGCAATTTGCCAAGTTTTTCTTTATTGCGTTTTTTTTCTTTGCTCATGTTTTATTAACACCTTTGATTTTAGACAATAAAATATGAAGGGAACAGAAAGCTGCTTCCTTACGTGTCTATTATTTGTTGGTGAAAAGGTTTGGTTGATAAGCGATGAAGCCACATTCTGTGCGGTTAAAAGTACAAATTGGCTTACGCACCTGCTTTTCATGCTAACCATACAGCAATTAGGTGTATTATGCAACCATTATTTTTATGTTGGATGATTTGTCATGATGATGTCTTGGTGGCTTTATAGAGTGGCAATTTTGCGTATAATGTCGGGTTCGCGGTTGATGCGAATGATGAAGAGGGTGATGAGATTGAGTGATAATGCAGATATAGTATTAAACAATAAGGGCTATTACTTAAACCGTGATTTAAGTATGCTGGCATTTAATCGCCGTGTGCTTGAGATGGCGAGTGATATAAGCATTCCTTTGTTAGAGCGTTTGCGTTTTCTTTGTATTTACACCTCAAACATGGATGAATATTTTGAAGTACGGGTGGCGATACAAAAGCATCGCTTGGCTGTAGGTGCATTAAGTACTGCGGCGGATGGTTTGACAGCGACGGACATGCTGATTCAGATGCGTGAAAACATTGAAGTGATGGTGGAGCAGCAGTATAAGCTATTGAATGATGACTTGCTGCCAACATTGCGAGACGAAGGCATTTGTGTGCTCAAACGCTCTGAATGGTCTGAAGCACAAGCCGATTGGATTCGTCGGTTCTTCAAACGAGAGTTGTTGCCTGTATTAACACCGATTGGACTTGATTCAGCGCACCCGTTCCCTCAAATTCTCAGTAAGATTCTTAACTTCATCATCTCGTTGGATGGTAAAGATGCCTTTGGGCGTGAAGCTAAACATGCGATTGTGCAAGCGCCACTTTCAATCTCACGGATGGTTCGATTGCCCCAAGAGCTATGCGATACAGAACATAGTTTTGTGTTCCTATCTTCTATTATTCATGAGCATGTGGGCGAATTTTTTCCAGGGATGACGGTGAAGGCATGTCATCAATTTCGTATCATTCGCAACAGCGAGTTGGTGATTGACGAAGAAGAGGCTGTGGACTTAAAACAGGCTGTTGCAGGAGAGCTTTTAGAACGCCGCTTTAGCCAGCCAGTACGTTTGGAAGTGTCGAATAAGTGCCCTGCCAAACTCTATAAATTTTTGTTGCAGCAGTTTGGCTTGCAAGACAGCGACCTGTATCGGGTGGAAGGACCAGTGAACTTATACCGTTTATCGATGGTGTATGATGAAGTGAATCGCCCTGATTTAAAGTACCCGCCTTTTGAGCCTGGTATTCCAGCCCGTTTGTTGGATGAAGAGCAGGATATGTTTCAGCAAATCCAACAGCATGATATTTTATTGCACCATCCGTATCAAAGTTTTAACCCTGTGGTTGAGTTGATTAACCAAGCTGCTGCCGACCCCAAAGTGTTGGTGATTAAACAAACCATGTACCGTGTTGTGCCTGATTCGCCAATGGTGGATGCATTGATTCGTGCGGCGCGCGCCAACAAAGAAGTGGTGGCTGTGATTGAGCTGATGGCACGGTTCAATGAAGAAGATAACATTGCCATGGCGAACAAGTTGTCTGCCGCAGGTGTGCAAGTGGTGTATGGTGTGATGGGTTATAAAACGCACGGTAAAATGCTGATGATTGTGCGCCGAGAAGGTCGTAAGTTGCGCCGCTATGTGCATCTTGGCACAGGAAATTACCATACCTTTACCAGTAAATTCTACACCGATTTTGGTTTATTAACCTGTGACCCTGAGCTGGGTGAAGATGTGCATAAATTATTCCAACAGCTTACAGGTCTTGGCAAAGCATTGCGCCTCAAAGCCATGCTTGCAGGGCCATTCACGCTGCACAAAGGTTTAATTGAGCGCATCAACCGAGAAGCAGACAATGCCAAAGCAGGTAAGCCAGCACGCATTCGTGCTAAGATGAACGGGTTGGAAGAGCCTGAAATTATCCAAGCCTTATATGGTGCTTCCCAAGCGGGTGTGAAAATTGATTTGGTGGTGCGCGGCATTTGTTGTTTGCGCCCGGGTATTGAAGGTGTGTCTGAAAACATTCGGGTGCGTTCGGTGTTGGGTCGTTTCTTAGAGCATTCGCGGGTGTATTGCTTTGATAATGATGGTGATACGGAAGTCTTTTGTGCCAGTGCCGACTGGATGGGTCGCAACTTATTGCGCCGTGTAGAGACATGTTTCCCGATTCGTGATGCAGCCTTAAAGCGTGATGTGATTGCTGAAGGGCTTACACCCTATTTTTCCGATACTGCAGCATCTTGGCAGCTTAAATCAGATGGCAGTTATCAGCGTGTGAAGGCGCGAACGGATGTGAAAAGTGCGCAAATGATGCTGATGCAAAAGTTGGGCACACTTCAAGAATAAATCGTAGCCACTAACTTTTTTCGATAGGGCTAACATACCCTTTGGGGCGAATGGCAACGGTGTTTTTGATTTTACTGCATACTTTTCCATCAGCGCGAATGTACACCATATCAAAACATGGCGTGGCGCGACCATGCTCTGCCAATTCTTCGCGAATTTGCTGCTCTTGTTCGGTAGAAAAGTCGAAATGCAGCATTAAATCGGAATTGCCAACGCGGATAAAATCAATCTCTAACTTCTTGGTCGCCACGCGGTAGTTGGGAAACTTTTTGAGGCACGCCATGGCTGGAATAGGGTCGGCAAGGCTGGCTTGGAAACCGCCAAACATATTACCTGCTGCATTCTTTGAGACCCAATTCAGTGGCAACCGAATGCGCACCTTGCTCCAATCTTCATTGTATTCTTGCAATGATGCACGCATCAGCAGAAAAGGCAGAAACAGTGAGAATCGGCGTTTATCCGATAAAAAACCAAGCTTACGAATGAAGTTGATATTGCTTGTCATTGGCGCTTCCTTTTACGAAAAAGTCTATAACTTTTAGTTCTGTATATTGAGTTATGGATTCTAAGCTTATCTTAACCTTTTTCAAACACACTTTTTTGCCATTTTTCGCAAGGGAGGGAGAATTTGTTGAAGCATAGGTGAGTTAAGTGGCTGCCTTGTAACTGTCTTTGATTCACCTTATTTATGTCTCATTTGCGATTTCACGCGATGAACACAAGGGGTACTTTGTTTCTAAAATGTCACGCAACTGCCTAATTTATGTCTTATAGCTGTCTCTTATCTAATCACAAATCTGCCACAAAACTTATCCACTGTGAAGGCATCGCAAAAGCGAAGATGACATAAATAAGGAGAATTTAAGATGAATACTATAAAAGGACTTTTGGTCTTAGCAGGCGTGTTGGCTATGACGGGCTGTAGTGATAGTACAAGCACGCCAGCCTCGACAAACACACCTGACCCTACCCCGGCAACAGCAGTAAAAACGATTACTGGTATTGCATACACATCTACCCCTGCACCAACAGATCAGTATGCCGCAGCAGATCCTTATGCAGCATATAATATGTCGATTGTTTATACGACATCTGAAGCAACTATATCTTATAGCGATGGCTCATCAGCTTCATACCCGCTTGAGCATAAAATGCTGTTCAAATCTGATGATGTAATTCCATCAGGTGCTTATGCAGGTCAATATTATGGTGGCATTGTTGACAATACTGGGGCAGCCGTGCTCGACCCTGTTGCGATGAACAACCCGCATTATGCAGCAGTAACAAATACAGCTGTCGCTGCAGGTCTCACCATTGCGAACAAAGATCAGTTTGTTGCAGATACACCAGATGGTTCTGCTATTATTCAAATAGCAGGAGCACCAAGCTCTGCTACAACCGCAGACCTCTCATATCTCACTCAGTTTGAGTATGTCACTTGGGATGGTAATAGGGTAAGCCAGTATGGCAAAAATCCTATGTTTATTGGGAACAGCGTGTTGTCACAGGATTTAAACACGGGTCTTTTAACCATGAAAAGCTTTGATAAGATAACATTCTCCGCTGAAAAAGGTTTGTGGATTCCATGTGCTGCATCCAAGTCGCCTTGGAATACGTTTATTGGTTCAGAAGAGTATGAAGCCGACCAATACAACTTTGATATGTATAGCATGGCACCAGCAACAAATCCATTGGACTTCTCAAATGGCAATTTGTATGAAGGCTTCCGCAAGAAGTTTGGTGCAACGACTGCGCGTCCTTACGATTACGGTTATGTCACCGAAACGACAGTTGACCAAGCGGGTACTGCAACGGCTGTAAAACATTATGCTACAGGTCGTTGGGCGCGTGAGTTGATTCGCATGATGCCAGATGGTAAAACATTTTATTCAGGTGATGATAGCAAAAGTACAATTTTGTTTATGGGTGTTGCCGATGTTGCCAACGATTTATCAGCCGTCACATTGTATGCATCTAAGTTCACGCAAACTAGCCCACTAGCAACGACTGCCAATACAGCACCTGGTGAAACTGGTTATGTAGCAGGTTCAGAGCTTGGTGCAGGCACATTATCATGGATAAACCTTGGTCATGCAACGGATGCACAAGTGAAAGCTTTGATTACTGCGGGCACAAAATCAACAGACATCTTTGATATTGTGATTGAACCAGCAGCGGGTGTATTGCCAACAACAGTAACAGGCGTTACAGGCACAGGCACTGCTGGTGCGGTAACTGCAGCAGACATGGCAGCAGCAGGATACAAGCGTGTGTTTAACTACTATCATCGTCATACGAAAGGTAAAGCGGAGTGGCTTCGCCTTAAAGCAGGCATGGCTCAAGCTGCTGCATTTTTGGAAACACGTCGTTATGCTGTTTATTTAGGCGCAACTTCTGAGTGGACAAAAATGGAAGGCGTAGCGTTGAACGAGAAAGACAAAAAAGCTTATATCGCTATCTCTTATCAATATGACAGTATGACTGATGGTGCTGGTGATATTCAAATGGCTTTATTAACTGCGGGTAACACCTATGAATTATCGCTTGCGGCAAGCCAAGCAGATAGTTTGGGTGCTGCCATTAACAGTGCTTGGGTGGCAACATCTTTGGCAGCTATTCCTGAGTTGAAAGGCTTGGACAATACATATGCCGCTGCACCTGCAGCACACAAGCGTATTGCCGATGCACAAGGTAACTTCTGCGCGACGGCAAATGTTGCCAACCCTGATAATTTGAAGTTTGCACAGCAAGCAAGAACATTGTTTGTAGGTGAAGATAGTAACTGCCATGTGAACAACTTTGTGTGGGCATTTAATGTCGATACACGCCAATTATCTCGTATCTTATCGGTGCCAATGGGTGCTGAAGCGACAGGTCTGATGGCAGTTGAAAACATGAATGGTTTTAACTATATCGGTGCAAACTATCAACATCCGGGTGATAGTGGTGTTGGTGCTCCTCCTGCAGGGCTTGTGACTGCAGTTGAAGCAGCAAACCCAAAGTTTGCGGAGCAACGTAATCGCGCAGGTGGCATTGGATATATCCACTTTAAAGGTGCGCCTAAGCTGTAAGACTCAGCACAACTGAGCAAGCTAGTAAGAAGGGCTCCCGCAGCAATGCGGGAGCCCTATTTTGTGCAGTTGTGAAAGCGCCTAAAAACTTTCTTGTTTGGCTTCAAGGGTTTCCCACTGTTGATAAGCTTGCTCCAGTTTTGTGTTTAATGCATCCAACTGTTTCTGGTCGTTTTGGAATGATGTCGGGTCGTTGCTAAAATAATCAACATCACAAAACCGCGCTTCAATTGCAGCTTTTTCTTCTTCCCATGTTTCAATTTGTACGGGTAAGTCATTCAATGCCTTTTGGTCTTTGTAGGTTAGTTTTTTTGCTATCTGGGCTGGTTTTTGTTCGCTTTTAACCTGTTTTTTAGCTCTTAGCTCTATTTTTTCTTCTTTTCCGCGCAAAGCAGCGCGCTCCTTCCATGCCAAATAATCGGAATAACCACCCTCAATAGGCACAATCTTACCATCACCCTCAAATGCCAACACTTTGCTCACGGTTCTATCCATAAATGCCCTGTCATGGCTGACGATAATCACCGTGCCTTGATACTTGGCTAAAGCTTCTTCGAGTACGGCAAGTGTACCA
>JALSGX010000285.1 GCA_026982535.1 Ghiorsea sp.
CCCATTCAGGCACGGACAAACAACCTTCTCGACCCAAGACTTCGCCATCGTGCTCCATAATTTCAAGGTTGACCATGATTAAACGCCCATGATTTTTGTTTTTATGCAGCCCAAGCGAACAATCCACGATAATGATGCGCTGCAAAACTCCCAACTGCGGTGCTGCAATGCCCACACCACCCGTGCTCGCCAACATCGCTGCTTCCAAGTCTGCGGTGAATGCGTGAAGCTTGGCATCAAATGTGGTTACAGGTTGAGAGACTCGCCGCAAGCGTTCATCAGGCAAAGTCAACAGTTCATACATGGGTAAAGTTTACATCACCCCATTATCAAGCGCGTGCAACTCAATGGATACACCAAGCTTATCAGCAACCGCTTTCAGCTTATCGGATAAACTTTGCTGATGTTCACCCGCCACCACTTCCAATGCCATCATATACACCCCGCTGCGCTCTCGTGTAGATACATCAGCAATAGACACGCTCATATCCGCTAGCGCATCGGTCACCGCAAACACAATGCCTGATTGGTCTGCGCCACTGACTGTAATCACGCAATCAGGTTCTTGCGGAATCATGCTTGCTTCATCATCACTCAACACTTGCGATTGCACGCTTAAACCTGTGCGCTGCTCTAATGCCGCGAGCGAAGCTTTTAGGGCTGTAACATCGCTACCTGCTGCCAATTCCACAATCAGCATCATGGTGAATCGCCCACGCAACACCGCCATGGATGAGTCTTCAATATTCGCATCCGCCTGCAACAACACCTCACTCACATCACGAACAATCCCTGGCCTATCTTTCCCTGAAATGGATAATAAAATCGATTGGTTCATGGCAAACTCCTCATAGATTGAATAGCGCAGCTTAGTGGGAAACCCCATCTTTACGAATCACTTTGATAAAGGTTAGCCATAAAATATAAATATCAAAGAAAAATGATTGCTTATGCATATATTCCACATCCAAATCCACTTTCTGCGGAATCGGCAACTCATCACGCCCATTGACTTGCGCCCAGCCAGTTAAACCAGGAACAAGCTTATGC
>JALSGX010000286.1 GCA_026982535.1 Ghiorsea sp.
GCAATACAACGGGAATGGTGACAACTGCTGCACCCACAAATGGAATCCAAACCGATATACCCGTAAGCACGGCAAGCAATAAAGCGTATTCATGCCCCATCAAAACATAAACAATCCACATCACCAGACCAACCATGGATGATTCCCAAAATCTGCCACGAATATAGTTGCCCATTTGCACGTCTAGCTCACCCCAAACACGTGTCAAAAGTGTGCGCTTCTCTGGCAAAAATTGTTGCGCCCATGCTTGAATGCGTTGCTTATCTTTAAGCAGAAAGAAAACCAAAACAGGGACAAGGAAAACATAAATACCAAGAGCAATCATATTCGGAATGGATGACAACGACTTGGACAAAATCAAAGCGCCCCACTCCTGAACTTTTTCAGCACCTGAAGCAATCGCTTGCTGCAAATATTCCGCATTCAAGCCTGTGGGGTAGCGGTCTTGCAGGTCATGAACAGTATCTTTAAGAAGCTGGACATATTGCGGCACTTTCGAAACCAACTGTCCAATTTGTTCTGACAACACAGGAACAATAGCCAACATGGCAAACAGCACCGCAAGCAATGCACCAATGCCAACGAGAATAACAGCTAAAAGCCTAGGCATTTTGCATGATACCAAAAGCGATACGATGCCATCCAAAACGTACGCCAAACCAATAGCAACCAATGCGGGTGCTAAAATAGAACCGAACAATCCCAATAAAACGAAAATGAATAGCAAAAATGCAAAAAGCATCATCAATTCGGTGTCCTCGAATTGCCTATCGAACCAAGCTAACAAGGAAGAACGCATGTTACGCCTCAGCTTTGGGTGTGTGCGGGCAATGACCTCGCATCACCAATACCACCACAAGCACTGTGGTAATCAAATGTATCATGCTACCCATGCCATGCCAAAAGGCGAAAGCCCAGCGCAAAGGGTCATCTTTATCCAATGCGGTAATATCTGGAACTTCGGCTTTAATCATACTCATCATGCTTGTTACGCCAAAAACATTAATTGCCACCATCAAGACAACCAAACCCAACAAGTACCATGTTG
>JALSGX010000287.1 GCA_026982535.1 Ghiorsea sp.
GGGCATCGGGTTCGCGGAAATTTTCGCAGAAAATACGTGCCGCAGCATAACCAAGCAAAAAGATGGCAATACGTGTGCCGCTTTTCCAGGTCTTTTTGCGGGTGAACCATAAAATAAGGAACAATAGAATGCCTTCCAAAGCCATTTCATAAAGCTGGCTGGGGTGACGGGCTAAATCACCTGCATAAGGAAAAATCATCGCCCAAGGCACTTGTTCGGGGTCGGCAACACGCCCCCAAAGTTCACCATTGATAAAGTTGCCAAAGCGACCAAAAGCAAGACCAAGTGGCGCAACCACAGCAAAATTATCAAGCAGCTTTAAATAGGGTAAATGATGTTTGCGGCAATACCACCAACCCGCAACGACCGAGCCTAAGAAGCCACCATGGAAAGACATGCCGCCATTCCACACATAAAACACTTTGATGGGGTTATCTAAATAAAAGGAGGGGTTGTAGAACAAGACATACCAAATGCGACCACCCAAAATCACACCAAGGATGAGAAAGGTGAATAGGTTTTCAAATTTTTCAGGGCTAACGACTTTACCCCAAAGCTTCTGTTCTTTGAGCTGGATTTGCACCAACTTCCAAGCTGATGCAAAGGCAAACACATACATCAGACCATACCAATGGATGGCGATTGGCCCGAGCTGTAGCGCAACAGGGTCAATCTGCGGCGCTAACATGGGTTTACCAAACCATCCAAAGCAAGATGCTGCCTAAAATCACACGGTAAATGACAAAAGGCCCCATACCGATTTGATTTAAGAATTTGAGGAAATAATGAATGCAAATGTATGCTGAAATGGCGGACACAGCATAACCAATGAGTAAAACATCAATCCCTGCCGCTTGGTTGGGTTGCTCAATCCAGTCTTTAATCTTCACCCCTCCAGCCAAAAAGATGACAGGAATGGAAAGCAAAAAAGAAAAGCGTGCAGCGGCTTCTCGGGTGTAGCCTAAAAATAATGCTGCGGTCATGGTAATGCCTGAACGTGATGTGCCAGGGATGAGGGCAATAGCTTGAGCAATACCAACAATCAT
>JALSGX010000288.1 GCA_026982535.1 Ghiorsea sp.
AAAAAAGCCTTATTTTTCTTTTTATCTCCGCCGATTTTCTCGAAACAAGATGAACCAGAGAAGATAAGCATCCGATTTATAAAGAACTTCAGCCCCAAAGCACCCCAAATACCTACAACCCCTAGCGAAAAAACTTCGCCAGACCGATAAGGCGCTTATCAGCGGGGAAAATCGTAGGTTTTTTCTTGGGTTTGTCCAGTGTTGTTTTTAGGTCGTGAGATTTCTCCACGGCATATTTGCTTCGGTCGAAATAAGCAAAACTTTAGCCATCACTAATCACCCAAACCACGGGCAATGGTTGGCTGCGTTGCCCGCAGCCCAACACCCGTGTTTTCGCTTCGCATGATTGGCAAATCGGGTAAATATGAATGCGATCCTCTACGGGGTCGGTCGCTGCAAGCAAGGCTTGATACAGCGCCTTATATTGCGCCGAGCTTAGCCTGCACTCAAACACAGAATACTGTACTGCCACCCCATAAGCTTTGAGCAACTTAAACACACGACGCAACCGCTTGGCATCTGCAATATCATAAGCCACCAGAAACAAACCACGCATCATGGCATAAAAGGTCGATATTCAAGGGTTTCATCTTGTATGGCACGAGCCAATTGGTTCACCTGCTCACCCATAATCATGCGATAACCCAAGCGCCTGTGGTCATACTTGATTGGCGATTGCATCAATACTTCCCACGCCGTAAAAAATGCCTTTCGCATCTTCGACTTTAAGAAACATGCGCCCTGCTCTGTTTGTTCAAAATCGTTTGGCTCATACTCCCCTGAAAGCAACAAGCGCATAACAAGCCTATCCACCAAATAGCGAAACTCTTCCATCACATCCAATGCCAAAGCAGGTTTACCATAATCACTTTGTTGCATGCCACCATGCAAAAAACCTGCATAGATATCCAAGCCCACCGATTCAATGGCAGATATACATTCATTGAGTAGCAATGTGTAACCCAGTGATAACATCGCATTGATGGCATCTTTGGGTGGGCGGCGATTTCTGCCCTGCCAAACAAAAGGTGAATCACGAAAAATGGTGGAGAATTGCTGAAAATACTCACGCGCAGCCATGCCTTCAAAACCACGCAATCGCTCCATATCATGGGTGCGCCCTGCTTTGAACATCCACCGCTTTAAGCTGCGGCGCACATCCGCGCTATCTTCACCCATATCATGCAGCTTACGCCCAAGCAATTCTTTACTATTTCTAATCTTACCAATCACAAACCAGCGCGCATACGGCAAGGCAAGCGATGTTTCTCGAATGCAATCATATTGGCGAAGGCGCAAGCGAACATTGCCATGGCTGGGTGGCGTTAACCGACCTCTATACCGACCCTTGGATGATAAAAAACAAACAGGAATATGATGGTGTAGCGCATCTGCCATCACCTGAGTGGAGATTTGCACATTGCCCAACAAGATAATCTTTTCAACTTGCGAAGATGGGAAGGATTGCTGGGTTTGCTGATAATGCACCACATATTCACCACCTTCTTTTCGTAAATATGCGCCTTGGGCATCAAGATATAAGGCGGGCAAGGCTACATCCAATCGTTTTCAAACATATCCGTGCTGGTCATGCTGTCATCGCTATCAAAGCCATAGGCATTGCCTTCAATGTCCATGCCACCAGTGCCGCCCACCATAGGCAAACCATTGGCAGGGTTGATAGCCGAGTCGTCATCCATACCTACACTGCTGTTTTCACTGATGGATGTGCTTGAAAATAGCCATTGAAATAGCCCCATGGTCATACCCCCGTATTGTATATTCTGAATCTAAAATTTAATTGAACCTTGTTCATAGCTACAAGACCTTGCTCATGCCACACATGCAGCGAGCAAGGCTTGTTAGCACACGATCAGCTTTCTTTAGCGCGAGACACCATCCAAATACCACCCATAACCATCAAAGCTGAAATGACCAATGCAGCAGTATAAATTGGTGGTTGCAAATAAATTTGACGACCTTGGCTTGCCATCATGAGTATTTCAGAGAAATTGCTTGGTGGGCGAAATGCATACGCTGCACCTGCCAAGACAACACCCAAAACTGCAATCACCATACCCATCACTTTCTTATTTTTCATTATCCTCTCCTTTTCTATTCAAAGTAGAGGAAGGCTAACCAGAATGTGGCTAGGCTACGATGTTCACAAGGTTGGGAAACAAAGCAGCAGTATAAAAGCCGCTATGTATTATAAATACGATGCCAACTGCATGGGATCGTCCACCACTTTCCATGATTTTGCCCCAGCGCCAAGAATCAACTCTTGCCATGTTTGCAGGCGCTTAAAATAATTCTCTGGGTTTCTATTGTCTGCCCTAAGCTTAATCACATTGGTAGCTATCACATCAATTCCTTGTAAGTCGGGCAAACGCTCACGAATGACATCCAAGCTTAAATCTTCCACCAAATCAGAAAAAATAATCAATCGCTTTTGATGTGAAGGTTGATTATGCAGCACTTGCGCTGCCTGATACATGGCTCCAGAAATATCTGTGTAGCTGGTAGCGCGCGCAGACTTGGCAAACTTATCAATGGCTGCCCCCATACGGGTTTTCATGGCATTTGCCTGTGAGGGTTGCCTGGGTAGCTTGCCCTTCACAATCACTTCCCTGTTGCTAAAGCTTTTGCTGGAAATCTTTGCAACGGCAATAAAATCGCTGGGTTTTAACTTGACCAGAGCATACTTGGTTGCCCGCACACAACTATCCAATTGCTTAAAATAAGTGCCTGAAATATCAATAAGGATGTAAGTCGATCGGCTTGCCTCATCCGCACTTTGGCAGCCAGAAAGTAAACCGCTTACAAGAAGCAAACATAGGTACAAATACTTCATGCTCGCGACTCCATACGACGACCGATAAACCCCGCAAAGCGTTTCACCCAGCCCTCAACCAAAACCCAGAAAAATATCAATAAGTCATAAAAGGATAAAATCACATTCATCACCAACAACAAAATCTGACTAGCCAATAAAACAATACGACCCAACACAAACATCAACGCAGACCATAAATACTGCCCAATAATACGCCCAACATGGAATAAGATTTCCAGTGGCAAAGCGACAAACGCCAAAATCAATGGAATCACAAAACCCATCATAGCTTGAACAGCCATAGGCCCCCAGCCTGTAAAGGCTTCTGCGGTGGTATTATCTTCATTGCCAATCAGCATATTCATCGTTGCCTGATCATTGGCAACCAACATTTCCCTAAGCAGTGCCAACCCAGCTTCCACGCCCGCCATGGCTAATAGCAAAGCGCCCGTAATGATGGCGACTTTTTTCTTCATATCAGGATCCCAGCGTTCTACGGCAGGAAGCAAGTGCGACAAACCCAAGGCTTCCATCAACAATACACCCGCAGCCACTTCCAACATGATAATCATCATGGCTCCCATTTGAGAGACCTCAATACCCATGACCAAGCCAGAGCCACCCACAATTTCAGATAAAGGCCGCTCGATTAAAAAGAAGTTCAGAGTTGCGCCGCCCACTGCAATCAACACAAAGAAAATGGCAATGGCAAAGCGTGTAATAATAGACTGGTTCGCCGCCCGCAAAGCCTTATCATCATCTTTTCTGAATGCGTAATAAGCCTCAATTTTTGTATCAACTTCAACAATGCTGTTTTTAACATGATTGACTCGCTTTACCAATTGGTTAATCAGCTTTTGTAGTTTGCTCAGTGCCCCACTTTGTTTGTTGAGAATTGTCAATCTCTTTTTCGCCTCAACCGATTGCACTTTACCATGAGCCTTGAGTTCTTTACCCATCCGAGATTCAATTTTCCGCAAAGCTTTGCCCACCCGTTTAGCTTCCACACTAGTTAAGCCCACTTTATCAGTGTGCTCACGGATTTCTTTTTCTAACCATTGTAAACTAGGGTGTTGCTTAAGATGTGGTGGCTTCTTTGAGTCATGAAAAGCTTGATTCATGCGGTTGACCATTGCCAAAGACTCCGATTGAAGCTCCGGAAAGCCGCTCAAACCTTTATCCACCCGATGGGCAAGCTTATCATGACCTTTTTCAATATCTCGTTCACTTTCTTTAAGAAAGTATTCTGTTGCCAATTCTTTAGCACGAGCCGCAGTTCTCGAAGCATAGGCTGCCAAATCCTCAGCTATGCGTTGCTTAAGCTCAGCAATACTTGCCAATAAATGATTCATAAACTTGTGAATGGCATCCCTCGCCATCCACAACACAAAAGATACACCCAAATAAATAATCATATAAGATAACACAGGTCTATCTGGAAACAGCATCATCGGCTGCAACATTTCAGCATTAAGCATCATATCTCCCCTTCTCTTCTCAACTTTACGCTATAAAAAATATTCGTTTCGCTTATAAAAAGCAAATGTAACCATAAAAAAATAACCTGAAATAATCCCAAGCTTGGGAATCATATAAGCTTAAACGATATATGGCTTAAATAACTGATCCAACCCAGCTTCAAACGACAGGTTATCGCTTGGCGTATGATGATGCATAGTAAGTGGTAATACAGAAACGCCAAGCATATTTTTAACATGTTCATAATTGGCACGCATTTTTTCGTCAATGGGTTCATCCATACCTTCAAACAAGGGCATAACAACACTCATCCGAGCCAATCTTCCCGATGCCGAACGAAGCATTCTAAAGCGTGCATCCAAATCTTTTTTATCCGCCTGCCAGCTTTTACACTCCAGGTTCAGCACAATGCCATTGACCAAAACCACCACGACATCCCACTCTGCACCTTGTGTTTTGGTGTTCAGCTTGCACTCTCGCACAATAGATGATGCCTTGGGCTTATCTGCCAAATATCTTGCCAACCTGTTGGCGACCACGCGTTCAAAGTTTTCACCCATGATCACCGTATCATTCACAATCCAACCTTCTGCCTGTAACTGCTTGCGATCATCTGCTTGAATACTTAATTTTGGTTTTTTAGGGTGAAACTTTCGCACAATGCTGACAAGGTTGGCATGGAAGTCATCCGCTCGTTTACCTTTATGCACCACACGGATACCAAAGCTTTCAAACAGTTTCTCTAATCTTTCTTGAAATTGATTTTTAGGTTTTTTTGCCCAATGCTGAAACGGTGGCCAATCGCAAACCTTTTGCTGCGTATCTTCAGCTTGCATAGCATACTTATGTACAATTCGAGTAAATGCTAGGTCTGTACCATAACGCACCTTCTTCTGCGGCTCCCTCCAATCAATCGCTTCGGGTTGGTTTTGCAGCTCAAATCCATTGACCTGCAATACTTCCCTTAAAGACAACATACGGCTTGCATCATAGGTGAGCATCTCAGGCTGACTACCAATGCGCTCTCGATACACCTGCAACTGAGCAGGTCTATCATCACCATAAAGAAATAGTAATGGTCGCTTCCTCTCATCCCGCCATATTCGCCCTGCCAAGGCAAGCCCAAATGCAGTGAGCTTCTGACCACCGTTGAGCACAATATATAATGTCTTCATATCTGGCTGATGCTGATTCAACCACGATTGAACTGCATTTTGTATGGCAAGCGGGCTGTTAATATCACCATCAATACTTTGCTGCGTATTCACAAGTCCTCTAGCCTTAAGAACCTGCTTTGCACCATCTGCCCACCCTTGCTGCGCTGCCAAGCTACTTTCCAACCACAACACGGTGTCTCCACGGTGCGCAAACTGTAAAATCGGCGGCATATTGGACACATTCTGCCCAGTGGCTACAGCAATAAACAATTGTTGGCTCATCAACGCCTCCTCAACCCATTGGCTTGATGATTAGCCATGGGGATCATGATCAAAAATCAGCACTTCACCCGATGCAGGGGAATCATAATACAGCTTGGTGGCTTTGCCATGCAAGGCATGGGCAATTTTCAGATACAGCCACACAGGCCCCGCCCCCGTTAGCTTCACCACATTGCCTTCACCAGCTTGCGCCTTGGCCTCAGCAATATAATCATCAAGCTGCGATAGCTTGGCAGTTTCATCATAAAGCTTGGATATATGAATGGTTATCATCGGTGCAAAGCTCCCCAGTTTTCATAACCTTGATTTTGTTGCTTGTGGTAAACAAGTGTGGGAGTTTGGTTTGAAAGCACTTCGCCAACCATCAATGCGATTGGTAAAGGAGCTTTAATAAACAAGTGAATCTTATCTGCAGCCTTGCTGCGTATCACGCCAACCTGCTCTTCAAGATCCTCAATGATCCCATCCACATCATTGTCGGTAATCTGCTTTTTATCTCTATGCACAACAAACACGCGTGAATCAAAGTCAAAATCTTTGAACCCTTCCTGTTGCCGTAAAAAGGCTTCCACCTCATTACGAATACCAACGCCACCTATATCAACAATTAACACAGCAGGCTTCATCCCTGGTTGGATATGAATAAGCTTTCGCTCTTTTTCTTCTCGCCGTCTAAATCGTATATACTCCCAAATCGCATACACCAGCGGCACAAATGAAAGAATGCCAAGCATTGTACCAATGTTTGCCAAAGCTTCCCAAAAGTTTACACCAGCTTTTTGGCTCCACATATATGCACCAGCACTTGCCAAAATAGTAAGCAATACAGTGAGAACGGATACCGGAACAATCATGATAAAGTCTTTTGCAGTACTAACAGTGCTTCTGCAAGCTTAATGGATCCAGGTTTATAAACCGCCTTGTTTTTCTTGCCTTTGGTTTTATGTGGATTGGCAAGAATCCCAGCATCATGCTTTTCACACAATCTCATGAGCAACTCAACAGCCGCTTGCTTTTCCTGCTCATTCTCACAATTTTGAACTCGCTCAACTAAGCCCAAAGATTCGCGAACCCAAGCGCCCTTATCATCTTCCAGCTTTTTCTCCTTGATAAATATAATCATATCTAAAGCCAGACCTGTTAAGCCGCTGGCTTTGGCTTGCGCTTCTATTTTCGCCTGAGCTTCTGCTTCTTGAGCTTGTTTGATACGCTGGGTTTTCATTTGCATGTTTTCAGAAAAGCGCCCATAGCCTGCCGCAGTTTTTGCGCCTGCGCCCAGCCATTGCAAAGCTTCGCCTAAAGCTTGCGTCACTTCGCTCAAGTCAACTGATGAGCCCGCCCTTTTGCCCACTGCAAATTGAAAACTTGCACCCTTATCCACCACCAAAAATGGTACTGGCACAGGGTCGTGCCAATCCGCTGGCACATTGCTACCATCTACTTTAGGTGCTTCATCACCCTTGGCATACCAATCGCCATAGTGCGGCGTCATAATATCCGCTTTGAGTTTCACGGGCGCAACAGGAATTGCATCGAAAAAAATCAACTCACCTGCTTGCTCATCACCCTTGCCGCCAAACCATTGTTTGATTTTATCATCATCAAGTTCTTGCCAAACCTCACACCAAGCCCGAACCATGCCTTTCACGGCTGCCCCCGTTAAATACGGCACACCCAAGGTATGATGCCAAGCAAACCCATTTTCCACAGGATGATTATTGCCCAAGCCTGTAACAAAATGCCAGTCGGTGGTCATGACCAAGCT
>JALSGX010000289.1 GCA_026982535.1 Ghiorsea sp.
CCACAACGCGGGAAGCGCAGAAATCCAATCCCAACCCCCTGCATCCGCACCCCGCACTTCAATAAACTGTTTGAGGCGCACCTCGGGGAATGTGGTGCTGACATGCAGTTCCCAATCGGCATGGGTGGGATATTGCCCTTTGAGCATGGGTAAGTTGCCTTCTAAGAAGTCTCGGAACGATGCACCCGTGCAATCAATATATTCCGCATCTCTAAGCACAAAATACATGGGTACATCCAGCACCCATTCTGTCCACGCTTCAAAACCAAAGTCATCTTCAAACACACATTCAGGAATACCTGTGCGGTTGGGGTCGGTGTCTAACCAACAGTCTGCGCGGGTGGACAATAAGCCTGATGGTTTTCCGTCTTTGAATGGCGATGCAGCAAACATGGCTGTGACCATAGGTTGCAAGCAATAGGCGACCCGCATTTTCTTCGCCATATCCGCTTCGGATTCAAAATCCAAATTCGCTTGGGTGGTTGCCGTGCGCAGCATCATATCCAAACCTTTATCGCCCACTTTGACCATATAGTCGCGCATAATTTTGTATCGAGATTTGGGCATCCAAGAAATATCATCCCGCTGCCATTTGGGCTGAAACCCAACTGCCAAAAATCCAATCTCTAATTCTTTGTTCAACTGACGCAATAAATCGAAATGCCGCCCAACTTCATCGTGTGTTTCATGAATGGTGGCAAGTGGCGCACCTGATAGTTCAAGCTGCCCACCTGGTTCTAAAGTGATGGATGCTAAGCCATGTTTTAGGGCAATGGGGTTGCCATTTTCAAGCACAGCAAGCCAATGTTCATCATGGTTCCAATCTGCCAATCGCTCTAGCAAATGTTGGATGCTTTTTTCGCCAAAATACGGGATGGGCTGCAAAGTTTGGGTGCAATAACCAATCTTTTCATGCTCTGTGCCAATGCGCCATGCTTCGCGTGGTTTGTTGCCACTGCGGAAATAATCAGCCAATTCTTCTCGATAAATGCGTGTATGTTCCAAAATCATTCCCCATCACCTAGCTTGCGT
>JALSGX010000290.1 GCA_026982535.1 Ghiorsea sp.
CGTCTCGCTGCGGGCGGCGAATCTTATCGCCTAACTTCAACCTGTCAACACCTTATTTTCAACGCCGACTTAAGACACCAAAAACAACTGCCAAACAGTCAAAGTCAACCACAAAAAACAGCTTCTTAAACAACACCTAAAAACTGCTTCCTGTAGCCCCCTCTCGCAAAGGGAGGCGAAACTTAACGGCAAAAATAATAAGCGCAATACTTTATTTTGCGTGTTAGCCAAAGTAGAAATTTCCGCTTTTGCAAGCCCTTATTATCCTCAACCTAAAACAACTCCAAACCAATAAATATTGATGTTAAATACCTATGATTCAGGAGCCGGGCTAAAGCCTCGCTTCCTATGAGGTATTTCAACCGAAGTGCAGCAAAGCAGACTTTGTGATGGCTACAGCTAGGCTCAAGGCGATACTTTTTTTGAGAAAAAGGTCTATAAACAGGCGGAACTTGACACTGTATGTATGGATGTATCCCTATCTACCGAATCATAAAAATAGGCACAGGGCGTTTGAACACAGTTTTTCAGGCAAAAATAAACCCTTGAAAACGCACTGTTTTCAAGGGTTAATGTTTGGTTGCGGGGGCCGGACTTGAACCGACGACCTTCGGGTTATGAGCCCGACGAGCTACCACTGCTCCACCCCGCGTTATTGCGTGTTTGCTTCAAAAAGCTGCAACCCGAAGCGGGGCGAATTGTAGCGCCCACCTTTCAAATATCAAGCCTTATTTTTTTTGACTATAAACACCTCACTTCCCATGTAAGGTTTGGCAAAAATGATCGACCAAGCCGTCATACTTGAATTTGGAGAGACCTCATGCATAACATGTTGCCACTATTGAAAAAAACGGATTTTCCACCCATTAAGCGTGCCCGTATGCACACTTTACAAGTGAACCTCGGCTATCTTTGCAATCAAACCTGCTTTCATTGTCATGTGAATGCAGGACCTAACCGCAAAGAACTGATGGATGAAACCAATATCAACTTACTGATTCAACTCATGGAAGTTTCTGGCATCAAAACCTTGGATTTAACAGGCGGCGCACCTGAAATGAATCCGCACTTTCGCAAACTTGTGCTTGCTGCACGCAAGTTAAAAATCAATGTGATTGACCGCTGCAACTTAACCATTTTACAAGAAGAAGACTATGCGTGGTTGGCTGATTTTTTAGCCGACAACCAAGTCGAAATCGCAGCATCTTTACCATGTTACTTGGAAGATAATGTGGATGCACAACGCGGCAATGGTGTATTTCAAGCGAGTATCGCAGGCTTGAAAAAACTAAACGCTTTGGGTTATGGCAAAGATGATAGTGGTCTGGTGGTTAACCTGGTGTATAACCCGCAAGGCATCAATCTTCCACCTTCTCAAGCCGAACTTGAGGCTGCCTACAAAAAAGAATTGTTGGCACGCTACGATATTCATTTTAATGAACTCTTTACCATCACCAATCAACCCATTGCCCGCTTTGGCAGCACGCTTGTCAGCAAAGGTTTATTTGATGAATATATGCAGCTTCTTAAAGACAACTTTAAGCCTGAAAACCTCAAAAGTGTGATGTGTCGAACCTTAATCAGCATTGATTGGCAAGGCTTCGTCTATGATTGCGACTTTAATCAAATGCTTGGGCTGCCTGCACCTATTGAAGGCGAAGATAAACTGCATATCGCCCAACTCATCGCCCAAGAAGAGTTGGCGCAAGCCCTAGATTATGGCTTAGCAGGGCAACCCATCGCCATCATGGATCATTGTTATGCCTGCACAGCAGGGCAAGGCTCCAGCTGCGGTGGTGCGTTAGACTAACAGCCCAGGCAATCATCATGATTGTTTTATACCTTACACAATCTGGAATCCCGACTTTAGTCGGGCAAGCGGCATTTCTGGGCGCGACTAAAGTCGCACTTCCAGCCTACGCAAACTTAAACGCTTTAAGGAAAAGCTGCTCTAAGCATTAGTTGATAGTTTTGTCTCTTGTTCAGTATGCGGCTGCATCCATTCTTTTGCCCAGATAAGTTGCATCCCTTTTAATAAAATATACCAAAACAGCAACGGTAAAAAGATCGTTTTTAATAACAGTAGCGCCATCATGGTTAAAAAACCTTCCACCCAAAGCAGGGTACGCTCTTTTAATGCTTTAAGTTTACTCAGCCCCATATCCTTCATGCTAACCACTGAGTCCACAGCACTGTCCACAGCTTCTACCGTTGCATCAGCAAGCTGTGCAGTACCTTCTACTACATCATCGACCAAGCTAGTTGGATTCGATATTGCCTCATCCACATAGTCTATGGTTGAAGATACCGACCCTGCAATGCTCCCCCAAATCGAATCATCTTCTGCTGCTAAATCCAGTTCTTCTTTTGCCGCTACAGCGGCTTCTTCAAGAGTAGCTGGCGCATAATCATTTGCACTTTGGCTGCCTTCAGTTGTTGATATAGCTGAATCAGGTGCTTTCTGCTCCTGATTGGTTTGAAGGCTATCTGCCTGCTCATCATCACCTATCACAGCCTGATAGGTATCATTTAATTCCTGTTGTATCACATTCATTTTCTCATGCTCTTGTTGTACTTTTTGCTCTAAAAATGCGCCATCAACTGCCATATTCATCATCATGACCAGTGCCAAAGAAAAGCGCACGAAAAAGAGAGTCATAAACAATCTAATCGCTTGAGAAATATACGCCTTTGTAAATACCGCAACACATAAGCCTACACCTGATATGGTAAGCAAGACATTAAAGAATGTATGCTCAACAATTTCAATAAGAACCCGTTGCAAAGTTAATGAAACAATAGCATAAGTCATCACCTCAGCGAACCTTTCCAAGGTACCCTGCAAAGGCGTTAAAAAGTCCCCAAGCTGAACTGAGGCAAACACAATACTTACATCAATGCTTTGCAACACCGAAACAACTGCATTGATTAGCCTTGTCGAACCATAAATCACTCCCGCATCTTTAATCGACTGATTTAAGTAGCTCCGTGCAGCATCATCCACTGAACCCTGCCAAGAAAATCCTAATACCAGCGCAACCAGCGCAAAAAGCATAACCATTTTTGTTTTATCATTGAGATGACTTGTTGGCATGTTCATCGTTTCCCCTCCATAGAACAACAAGGTGGCACGATATTTGTTGGAGGGGGTAGTCAAGAGTTTCATAGTTGAAACAAAACATTGCTTTACGACGCTATCAACTCCAAGCTTTCGCCTTCATTGATTTTGGAGAGAAATATCGTGGCAGAACAACAACAAGATTCACAAGACATCAAACGCATCGTTTCAGGTATGCGCTCATCGGGCAAGTTGCACCTTGGTCACTTTAAGGGCGTGTTGCAAAATTGGCTGACCCTGCAAGAAGAAAAAGAATGCTTTTTTTTTGCTGCCGACTGGCATGGTTTGACCACAGAGTATGCCAACCCTGAAGTGGTCAAAGCGGGCATTTGGGATATGTTGGCGGATTGGTTGGCTGTGGGCATTGACCCTGAAAAATCAACCATATTCATCCAATCGCAAGTGCCTGAACATGCCGAACTGCATTTACTGCTTTCATTCATGACACCGCTTTCATGGTTAGAACGCGTGCCGACTTATAAAGACCAAATCTCACAATTGCGTGAAAAAGACTTGGGTACTTATGGTTTCTTGGGTTATCCCCTGCTGCAATCGGCTGATATTATGATGTATAGGGCTGATGCCGTTCCTGTGGGTGAAGACCAAGTGCCACACATTGAATTAACCCGTGAAATTGGGCGCAGATTCAATCATTTGTATAGACAAGGTATTCCACCGCTGTTTCCTGATTGCCAAGCGCTGCTCATGCCAACATCCAAGCTTCCTGGGCTTGATGGACGCAAAATGAGCAAATCATATGGCAATGCGATTACCCTTTGCGAGCCTTGGAAAGACACCGAAAAGAAAATCAAAACCATGCCCACCGACCCAGCGCGGGTGCGCCGCGAAGATGCGGGAACACCTGAAAAGTGCCCTGTTTGGGATTTTCATCAAATCTATAGCACTGAAGATGAACGCGCTGAAATTAAAGTCGGTTGCACCACGGCTGGCATTGGTTGCTTGGACTGCAAACAAGTGTTGCTCAAACACTTGAAGGATGAGCTTGAACCCATTCGTGAACGCAGAAACGATTTGGCAAAACAACCTGATTTTGTCAAAGATGTGGTGCGCGAGGGCAATGAAAAAGCAAGACGAGAAGCGCGAAAGACGATGGATAAAGTGCGGAAATCCGTGAAACTGGACTACAAACTATAGGCGTTTCAACAGCCGTCACTCCCGTGCAGACGGGAGTCTATATGAACTTGATGGATTCCCGCCCCACGCCTTCGCGGGGGCAGGCTCTTCGCGGGAATGACGATTAAAACATACATACAGTGGGGACATTGCATGAACGGAAAAACAGAAAATAATCAAGGTGTTCGCATCAATAAATACCTTGCCCAATGCGGCGTCTGCTCGCGCCGCGAAGCCGACAAAATGGTAGATGCGGGGCGCGTACAAATCAACGGTGAAGTTGTCACCCAAATGGGTACAAAAGTGCAACCCCATGATGTGGTATTGGTGGATGATAAACCCGTGGATAACAACCAAGATCAGATTTACCTGCTGTATAACAAACCGCGTGGTTTATTGTGTTCACGAAAAGATGATAAAGGTCGCCCTTTGATTTATGACCACCTTGATATTCCAGCCCATGTACAATCGGTTGGTCGCTTGGACATGGATAGTGAAGGCTTATTATTGCTCACCAGCAATGGTGCACTGCTGCAAACCTTGATTGCACCCAAAAACCAAGTTCCCCGCACTTACAAGGTGAAGTTTACAGGTTCTTTAAGCTTGGAAAGCATCGAAAAGCTACGCAATGGCGGCATTGATTTGGGCAAAGGCGAGTTCAGCGACCCTTGGGATATGAGCATTGATGCGGATAATGGCAGGCACAGTTGGATTACAGTGACCATCAAACGAGGCAGATGGCGTGAAATTCGCCGCACTTTAGACGCTGTTGGGCATATCGTTCGCCGTTTGATTCGGGTTCGCTTTGGTCCGATTAAACTGGAAGAAGGTATGCCTGCGGGTAGCTGGCGACACTTAACCAGCAAAGAAGTCAAATCGCTCAAACGCCTGTAAAAAGAAGTTTCAATCATTTGAAATCGTGGTTTGATAGCAAACAAGGCATTGCTGTATTATTACTGATTACCGCATGTCTATTTGGTAGCATCATGCTTATTACCCCCTTGATCGATGGTAAGCAAGGTCATGAGGTGCTTGCCCTGCAATCCATGTGGGATAAACAAGCCGCTATAGCTATGACCCAAGCTTGGGGCATAAAAGGTATTGCATATTTCACACTCTTTACACTTATCGACTACCTTTATGCTATAAGCTATACCTTGCTATTCTACTGTTTTATCACCTATATGTACCAACAAAAGAGAATCAACCCAGATACATATATGCTACGCCTTCCCTTGATGATGGGTGCGCTCGATGGCATAGAAAACACCCTTGAACTGGGCTTTGTGTATCATCCACACACATTCCCAGATTGGCTTTTTATCACGCACACAGCGGTAGCCATGGGCAAGTGGATGTTGTTACCGCTTATACTCATCCTGCTTATCCAAAAGTTTATGCTGCGCAACGCATAAAAAAGGGCAGGCATTGCTGCCCGCCCTTCTCGCTGTGAGGTCTATGGCATCAGGTTTACTGAATCAATAGACCATCATTTTCACTGTAGTCCACAGTGATGCTATCACCACTGGCTTGGTTGCCGATGAGGAAACGCGCCAAAGGTGTTTCCACCGCTTGTTGGATAAAGCGTTTGAGTGGTCTTGCCCCGTAAATCGGGTCATAACCTTCTTTGGCAAGCCACGCTTTTGCCGCATCGGTGACATTCAAGTTGTAACCTTGCGCTTTGATGCGTTTGGCAAGTGATGCCACAAGCAAGTCCACAATTTGCACCAAATCGCTTTCGGATAATGGCGCAAACAACACAATATCATCCACACGGTTTAAGAACTCTGGGCGGAAATGACCTCTCAATCGTTCCATCACCCGTTGTTCCACCTCCGCATTGATGCCTTCCAACATCTCATCGCTGCCGATATTACTTGTCATCAAGACAATGGTATTGCGGAAATCTACCGTTCTACCTTGTGAGTCCGTCAAGCGACCATCATCAAGCACCTGCAAGAGAATGTTGAACACATCAGGGTGCGCTTTTTCAATCTCATCAAATAACAAGACTGAATAAGGGCTACGGCGAACCGCTTCGGTGAGCTGACCGCCTTCCTCGTGCCCAACATAGCCTGGAGGCGCACCAACCAAGCGGGATACACTGTGTTTCTCCATGTATTCCGACATATCAAGGCGCACCATATGCTCTTCGCTATCAAACAAGGCATTGGCAAGTGTGCGTGCAAGCTCGGTTTTACCCACACCCGTAGGCCCCAAGAAGATAAATGAACCCATGGGTCGATTCGGGTCTTGAATCCCAGCTTTGGCGCGAAGAATCGCATCAGCCACAGCTTTGACCGCTTTATCCTGACCAATCACCCGCTCATGAAGCACAGATTCCAAACGCAAGATTTTCTCGCGTTCGCCTTCCATCAAACGAGTCACAGGAATACCTGTCCAACGCGCCACCACTTCTGCGATTTCATCATCGGTCACTTCTTCTTGCAACAAGTCGCTGGATGATTCCTGCGCTTCCAGTTCTTTGAGCTTGGCTTCAAGCTCTGGCAATTTCCCATACCTAAGCTCTGCCACTTTCTCCAATTGATAATTGCGCTCAGCCTCTTCAATCTCCAAGCGTGTTTTATCCAGCTCTTCACGCACCGTTTGCAAAGCATCGTGAGCTTGTTTTTCTTGCTCCCACTGCGCATACATCACATCGCGTTTTTCTTTCAAGTCCGCAAGCTCTTTGCGCAGTGCTTCCAAACGCTCTTTACTCGCATCATCAGTCTCTTTTTTCAGTGCCGTTTCTTCAATTTCAAGACGCATCACTTTGCGTGTAATCTCATCCAGTTCCGCAGGCATAGAATCAATCTCTGTGCGAATCGATGCACACGCCTCATCAATCAAATCAATAGCTTTATCGGGCAAAAAGCGATCGTTGATATATCTATCCGACATGGTTGCTGCCGCCACAATTGCCGCATCCTGAATGCGAACACCATGATGCAATTCAAAACGCTCTCGCAAACCGCGCAAAATAGAAATCGTATCTTCCACGCTAGGCGCATCCACCAAAACAGGCTGGAACCTACGCTCCAATGCCGCATCTTTTTCGATATATTGCCTATGTTCGTTCAATGTGGTTGCGCCAATACAATGCAACTCACCACGCGCCAGCATAGGTTTGAGCATATTACCTGCATCAGCAGAGCCTTCCGT
>JALSGX010000291.1 GCA_026982535.1 Ghiorsea sp.
GCCATCACAAAGGAGGAAATCAAAGTGGTAGAACAACCCATGATCATGAAAATGCCATAACTGAAAACAAATTCAAAGCGGACAACCCTGGTGCTCTAAAACAGGACAGGTCTATTTGTTGCTAACAGGTTTGGTAGCAGCAAAAAAATCTAGTGCTTTTATTCAGGGGCACCATGCTTATGATATGGCCTATTTTTATGGCGAAATAAGAGGTTTTAGGTGGCAGAAAAGTTATATAATCCGCAAGTGATTGAAAAGAAATGGCAAAAACTTTGGCATGAGTCTGGTATTGATGTTGCCAATGAAGATACAAGTGACATGCGCCAAACCTATTATTGCTTGGAGATGTTTCCGTATCCCTCAGGTCATTTACACATGGGGCATGTGCGTAACTATTGTTTGGGTGATGCGGTTGCGCGCTACAAACGCATGCGTGGGTTTAATGTATTACACCCTATTGGTTGGGATGCTTTTGGTTTGCCCGCGGAAAACGCAGCCATGAAACATGGCAAACCACCAGCAGAATGGACCTATGCCAATATCGAACAAATGCGTGGTCAGTTGAAACGCTTGGGCTTGTCTTACGATTGGAGTCGTGAAATTGCGACTTGTAAACCCGAATACTACCGCTGGGAGCAATGGATGTTCACCAAGCTCATGGATAAAGGCTTGGCATATCGCAAAGAAGCAGAAGTGAACTGGTGCGACCCTTGTCATACAGTACTTGCCAATGAGCAGGTGGAAGATGGGGCTTGTTGGCGTTGTGATACCCCCGTGAAACGCAAAAACTTGGCACAGTGGTTTATCAAAATTACGGATTATGCCGATGAACTGCTGAACGATTTGGATAAACTTGATGGCTGGCCTGACAAAGTGGTGGGTATGCAGCGCAACTGGATTGGCAAGTCATCGGGTGCGGAAGTGTCTTTCCAGGTTGAAGGCAGTGATGAGACTTTGGATATTTTTACTACCCGCCCAGATACCTTGATGGGGGTGACCTATATGGCAGTTGCAGCAGCGCATCCGCTTGCCATCAAGGCTGCTGAACATAACCCTGAACTTGGCGCGTTTTTAGAAGAATGCAGCGTGATTTCCACCAAAGAAGCCGATGTGGCGACTATGGAAAAGAAAGGTATGCCGTTGGGGGTGAATGCGATTCATCCGATTACGGGTGAAGTTGTGCCTGTGTGGGTGGCGAACTTTGTCTTGATGTCGTATGGCACGGGTGCGGTGATGAGTGTGCCCGCCCATGATGAGCGCGATTTTGAATTTGCTAAGAAATATGGTCTTGATATCAAACAAGTGATTACGAATGCTGCTGGTGATGTGGATGTGCGCGAGGCTGCGTTGACTGATGAGGGTGTGCTGATCAACTCAGGTGAGTTTGATGGTTTGAAATCGAATCAAGCCAAGCAGGTTATCACAGCTTGGCTTACCAAGCACGGCAAAGGTAGAGAGCGCACGCAGTTCCGTTTGCGAGACTGGCTAGTATCCCGCCAGCGTTATTGGGGCACACCCATTCCAGTGATTCATTGCGAAAATTGCGGCACTGTTGCTGTGCCTGAACAAGATTTACCTGTGGTGTTGCCTGAGCATTTGCAACCGACGGGTGGCGCGTCACCTCTGGCGGATTGTGCGGAGTTTGTGAATACAACTTGCCCGCGATGTGGCAAGGCTGCCAAACGAGAAACGGACACCTTTGATACCTTTATGGAGTCGTCTTGGTATATGAATCGTTATACCTCTCCCCATTGTGATACAGCCATGGTGGATGCCGATAGCATGGCAAAGTGGGCGCCTGTGGATCAGTATATTGGTGGTGTGGAACATGCTGTACTGCATCTTTTGTATGCCCGTTTTTACCATAAATTGATGCGTGATGTGGGTTTGTTTGATGCGGGTAAAGTTGGTTCCGAACCATTTAAGAACCTTCTGACTCAAGGTATGGTGTTGCTGGATGGCAGTAAAATGTCCAAGTCCAAGGGTAATACGGTTGACCCTGTGAGTATTATTGAAAAATATGGTGCAGATACAGCACGATTATTCACCTTGTTTGCGGCCCCGCCAGAGCGTGATTTGGAGTGGAGCGACAAAGGTGTGGAAGGGGCGAGCCGCTTCTTAAATCGTGTTTGGGCATTGTTGGATAAAGTTGGGCATATTTACCCAGGGCAAGCCGATGCCAAGGCCACCAAAGCATTGCGGCGCACCATTCATACCCATATTCAACGGGTGACCCATGCTTTTGAACAAGGTTTTGCCTTTAATGTGGCGATTGCGGCCATGATGGAGTTGTCCAATGCTTTGAATGCGTTTGATGCCCATGATGATGAAGGTAAAGCAGCGGTTGAAGAGGGGGTGACAGCCTTGATTACCATGCTGGCACCATTGGTGCCGCATTTTGCTTGTGAATGTGGCGAGCGACTGGGCTTTGAAACCATGACGGTACTCAAGCCTTGGGTTGAGGTGGATGAGTCGGCTTTGGTGCAAGATGAAATCAACTTGGTGGTACAAATCCAAGGTAAAAAACGCGGTGAGATCGTGGTGTCGCCAGATGTCAGCCAAGATGAGGCATTGGCAGCCGCACAAGCTGATGCTGGCATTGCCAAATGGCTGGAAGGTCACCAAATTGTGAAGGTCATTTTGATCAAGGGTCGCCTGCTGAACATTGTGGTTAAACCTGCATGAGACACATTTTTATCTTGCTTCTTGCGCTGCTCTTGAGCAGCTGCGGTTATCATTTGGTGGGGCAGGGGCAATCACATGTGATTCCCCATGATACCCGTACAGTAACTTTGCAAACCACACCTTCAACCTTGGGAAAAATATTGCTTGCTGAGCTTCGTGCGCAGTGGTTACAACGGGAGTCGTTACCCCATTTGCAAGAAGGTAGTGGTAAAACACATGTAACGCTGCGCATTGAAAACCCTGAGCAAGCATTCACACCAGTTGCCTTTGACGCATCAGGATTGGCGATTCAATACCGTTTGTCGGTATCGGGAGTATTGCGTATGTACCAAGAACATAGCTTGATTTGGCAATCAGGTTTAGTCACAAGCAGTGCAGATATTTTTGGTGATGCCGCAGCCTTGAGCAACAATCCAGCATCTGTTGAGGCGGAGCGAGAAGCATTGGAAGAGCAGTTGCATCAGAAGTGGGCGCAAGATGTTTTGGCACGATTACAATCTGGCTTTTAGTTTTTGATGCAAGTCTCACCGCAGCATATCTTTCCTATGAAGCACCAAAGTTACTATTTGTTTGGTGAAGATAGGGATGCTTTGTTTGAAACAGCGAACAAGATGCTGGCAGAAGGTGAAAAAGAAGCGGTTCGGTTGCGGGTGGATGTATCAGAATTGGAGCGTATTGAGATGGAAAGCCGATCTCAAGGGTTGTTTGGCTCTCAAGCCTGTTATGCCTTGGTGCGTAATGCCGAAAGCGCGACTCCCAAACAGTCCGAGCATGTGTTAAAGCTTGCAGCTTCAGTTGCGCCTGAAAACCGCTTGATTGTATGCGCTGCGGGCATCACATGGAAAAAAACATTGCATAAGCAAATGTTGGCAGAAGCAAAGGTGGTATCATCAGAGTTTCGCCTGCCCAATGAAGCGCAGTTTCGAGCATGGCTTGAAGCAGAAATCAAGGCTTCCAACTTATATATCCGTGAAGACGCCACACAGATGATGGTTGAACGGTTGCATGGCTTAAGAGAAGCTGCCAAACAACTGATAACACGCATGAAACTGTATGACAATGAAGAAGGTATACAGTTTGATACTGCTTTGGTGGGTGAGTTGCTTGGCGAACATGCGCCGCAAGATTTGGATGACTTTATCCATGCCGTTGCCATGAAAGAAACACGCGCAATATCACTGTTACGCCAGCTTATGATGAATCAGCAAGTATCGGATGTGCAGCTTCATACATGGTTGAGTATGCGGCTTAATGGGTTGTTGATGTTTTTATGGTATCAGCGTATGGGTGAGCGCAGACCCGCGCAAGCTGCGCGTTTGTTTGGGCAGGCAAGCCAGCTTGCGGCGCAGGAAGTTAAGCACTGGTCTGCCGCGGAGCTGATGGCTGCGATGAAGAAGTTGACCGATACTGAGAAGTTGCTCAAAGGCGCATCCACAGAATCGCGCATGATGGTCATGGAGCGTTTGGTGTTGGGTTTCATTACACAGCATGATTAAAAACTTTCCCCATCATGTATTTCGTGAATATGATATTCGCGGCTTGGCGGATATTGAAATTACGCCACAATTTGCCCAAGCCTTGGCTAAGGCATACTTAAGCTTTTTACCTGCAAACCATGGTCTGCCTATTGTGGTTGGGCGCGATGTTCGCCTGTCAGGCAAAAGGTTGCAAACAGCATTGGTTCAAGCTTTATTGCAAGCAGGGCAAGATGTGATTGATATTGGTGTTGCGCCTACGCCTTTGGTGTATTACACCGTGTTCACGAAAGCTACAGCGGGCTGTATCATGGTTACGGCCAGTCATAATCCTGCGGAGTACAACGGCTTTAAGATGATGGTGGGCAAGCAAAGCTTCCATGGTCAAGATATTCAAAAGCTTAAAGGCATCATGGTAAAAGTTCAGGATAAACCTGCGGATGAGCCCATAAAACAATCACAAGGTCAGCTTCAACATTTGGACATGCGCCAGGCCTATACCAACTTTGTGATGCAAGATTGCCCGTTGGTGCGCCCGCTTAAAGTGGTGATTGATGCTGGCAATGGGCCAGCAGGTCTGCTCGCTGCCCCTTTGTATCGCAAGCTTGGTTGTGAAGTGATTGAATTGTATTGTGAACCTGATGGGCGCTTCCCTAATCACCATCCAGATCCCACGATTAAAGCTAACCTTAAAGACTTGGCGGGCATGGTTGTGCGAGAGAAAGCAGACTTGGGCATTGCTTTTGATGGTGATGGCGACCGTATTGGTGTGGTGGATGAACAAGGTGAAGTGATTTGGGGTGATATGTTGCTGCTGTTGTTGTCGCGCCAACTTTTGAAACAACACCCGAAAGCCACCATTATTTCCGAAGCCAAGTCTTCACAGTTGTTGTATGATGACATCCAAAGCAAGGGTGGCAACGCCATGATGTGGCGCACGGGTCATTCGCTGATGAAAGCCAAAATGAAAGAAACTGGCGCGTTGCTTGCTGGTGAAATGAGTGGTCACTTTTTCTTTGCCGATAGATTTTTTGGCTTTGATGATGCGACTTATGCGGGAGCTCGGTTGATGCAGTTGCTATCTGAGCAAGGACAACCGTTGTCAACACTATTGGATGATGTGCCAAAGGTTGTAAGCACACCTGAAATATTAGTGCCTTGCGCAGATGATAAAAAGTTTGCAGTGGTGGAAAAGGCAAAGTCTTACTTTGCCAATGAACATTGTGAGATGATTGATGTGGATGGTATGCGGCTTGTTTTTGATGATGGTTGGGCATTGCTTAGAGCCTCAAACACACAACCTGCGCTTACCTTGCGATTTGAGGCTAAAAGTGAACAAGGCTTACATCGCTTACGAAACAAACTGGAAACATGGCTAGAGCAGCAAGCCATAAGAGGGTGATACCATGAGCGATCATAAACTAAACCAAGCACTTCGTTGCTTATTTAATCAAGGGCGAGACCCTATGTTTATTGCCGATAAGCGAGCTCGGGTGACTCATGTGAATGCAGCATTCTTGGCTTTGTATGGCTATAAAGAAGAAGATGTGATTGGTCAGTCGGCGGGTTTTGTCCTGCAAGGTCCACTGACAGATGCTATTTTTTATAAAAAGATATTACGCAAGCTGTTACAAGAGGGTATTTGGTCAGGGGAGTTAAATTCGGTATCTGAAAGCGGAGAAATTATTCCTGTGTGGACACAAGTGATTAAAGGCGATGAAGGTTTTTCTGCGATTCAGGTGGATTTGCGAGAACGCGATAAAATTACCCGAAAGATGGAAAGCTTGTCACGCTTGCAATCTGTAGCGACATTAGCAGGTGGTGTAGCACATGAGTTTAATAATATTTTAGGGGGGGTTCAAGGTCATTTATATCTGCTCAAGCAAAATCTTCCCGAGCATGAAGCAAAGGAGCATGCGCGTTTAGAGCGTATTGATGGTTTGCTAAAACGAGCAAGCATGTTGGTGCAAAACTTATTGTCCTTTTCGCGCCAGAAGCCGACAGCAACCAAAGAAATTCCACTTGCCCCCTTGGTGGAGTCCGTTGTGGATATGGCAAAAAAAACTTTGGATAAACAAATTGATATTACATTAAGTATGCATGATAGGGGATTACTGGTATTTGCTGATCCTGTTATTTTGAAACAGCACCTTTTTGAGCTGATAAGCAACGCAGAGCGCGCTCTTAAGCGGCAGCGTCAAAAACAAGCATATGATTTTGGTGAAAAGCATGAACATATTCATGTTGCTTTAAGCAAGAGCAGTGATGAAAAATATGCTGAAGTGACGGTGCGTGATAATGGGCAAGGTATGCAAGATGCGACATTGCGCCATTGTCTTGATCCTTTTTTTACTACAGAACCTGTTGGCGAAGGAACGGGCCTTGGTTTATCCAGTGCTGCTGCATATATGCAGCAACTCAAAGGAGGTTTGGAGGTTGAAAGTGTGTATGAGGAATATACGGCAGTGCGTGTATTTCTTCCTCTGTCTGTAGAGGCTGTTGAGATCAAAAATCATCAAGGTTTGATTTTATTGGTGGACGATGATGATGATGTGCGTGATTCGATGGCTGAAATCTTGATTTGTCAAGGTTATGAGGTTATCACTGCTGATAGTGGTGTTGCTGCGCTGGATTTATGGCAGCAATATCGACTACAGATTAATGCTATTATCATGGATATTATCATGCCAAAAATGGATGGTATTGAAGTGAGCAAGGAAATTCGATCCCTCGATCAGGATATCCCGATTTGCTTAACAACAGGTTATACTTATCAAAGTGTACCTTCTTATTTACATGTGAATCTCATGCGCAAGCCGATTAAGCCAGACTTGCTTATAAAGTATATCCAATCCAATACAGGAAGCTTTGAATAAAAAGTATTTTTAGGTTGGCGCTTGCGATGCAACAAAGGATATAAGGTGTTGTATCTGGCGCAACCCTTGATGGGTTGCCGTTAAGTCATCTTGTGTTTGGCTTTGTTGAGTGTGTAGTGCCCGCATGACCCGAAACTGCTGCTGTCTTAGATACTTTAATGCTTCGATCTGTTGAGTTGTTCGTGGCTTTTGATCAAAGCAGGTACCTGTCATATGCTGGCAAGCTAGGGTATATGCTTGAACCGTTTGGGTTAGGCTTGACCAGTCTTTTTTAAGCACAGCTTGTTGCACAAGTAAAAGCTTGTCCAAGCATTGTTGGTAGTGGTATGCGCATAATGTTTGCTGTTTATCCTGCATAAGCATGCACCTGTG
>JALSGX010000292.1 GCA_026982535.1 Ghiorsea sp.
CTCACCCGTTGCCACCAATGCATCCACTTCGCGCATGGGCGGGTTGCCATTCATATCATTGGCTAAGCGCAATAGGCGATTGGTTTCTCCGCTCATGGCAGAGACCACCACAGCCACTTCATTGCCCTTATCAAGCTCACCTTTTACAATCTTGGCAGTGGCTTGAATGCGCTCAACCGAGCCAACAGAAGTGCCACCAAATTTTTGTACAATACGCATGATTATTTGCCACCTACAGGCACAGTGGCAATGCCCACTTTACCCATGCCTAACTCACGAATTGTGTCCAGCGTGTAAACCAAGCGTTTATGTTTGGCATCGGCATCAGCGCGTATGACCACCCGCATATTGGGGTCGCCTTTGCTGATATTCAAAATGCGTTTTCTAAGCTCACCATCTGCCACAGGTTCATCTTGGACAAACAATTGACCGTTGGCATTGATACTTACTGTGACCTGCTCAACATCTTTGTTGGCGGCTTGGGCTTTACTTTGCGGCAAATCCAATTTGATGCTGTTATTGGCTGTAAAACTTGTGCTGACCATGAAAAATATCAGCATCAGAAACACCACATCAATCATGGGTGTTAAATCGACCAGCAGGTCGCTGCGTTTTTGCCTTGGTCTAAGGTTCATCCACGTTCGCCTTTAAGCAAGTCTACGAAATACAAGGCATGTTGCTCAATATCAATCACATATTGATTCACCTTGGCTTCAAAAAAGCGATAAGCGACAAGCGTTGGGATGGCAACAGACATGCCGACAGCCGTGGTGTTCAAAGCTTTGGAAATGCCCGCAGCAAGCACATCAGCCTTGCCCACGCCTTCCACAGAAATCACTTGAAACACTTCAATCATACCGATGACTGTACCCAATAAACCCAAAAGCGGAGCAATGGCAGCAATCAATGCCAAAATACCCACAAACCTTTCCAAGTGCGCCACTTCTTGTCTGCCCACTTCTTCCAAGATTTCTTTCATGATGCTGCGTTTGACACCGCGATTTTTAAGCGCCACCCAAAGG
>JALSGX010000293.1 GCA_026982535.1 Ghiorsea sp.
ATTAAATGCACCCGCAATACCTGCTGCAACGCCGCAGCCAAGAAGCGTTCGCATTTGTTTTTCAGTTAACCCAAACCATTGTCCTAAAAGCGATGCAAGCGATGCCCCAAGTGCAACTGTTGGCGCTTCTCGACCCATGGATGCCCCACTACCCACCGAAATGACATTGGAAACAAATTCACCTGCCGTTTTCTTCGCAGAAATTTTGCCGCCCTTTTCTGCCAAAGCTTCAATCACGCCAGGAATTACCCGCGCTTCACCTTGCGGCAGCCAGCGTGTATTAATCCAACCAACAAGTAATCCGCCGATGACAGGCGCTAAAATAAAAATAGACCAATGAATATCATGAAGTGCTTCTGACCAGCTCGCCTCACCAGTCCAAATGCGACTTATCCATTCAATACCAAAACGCAAAAACAATGCGCCATAACCCGCCAGCACACCTACAACGACGGCAAGAAGCCCTAAATAGAGTGTTTCATGCCCTTTTATCCATCGTGGAAAAGCTCGGACATGCAGCCCAAGCCTATGCAGGCTAAATCTAGCTTGCATTTGCGGTTAAGGTTCGATTTTTCAAGTCTTCCAGCAAGCCTACTGCATTGCACACTAACATCTGATAAGCATCTTCAAAACCATGTGCGCCACCATAATAAGGGTCGGGTACGTCAGGTGCTGGACTCACACCCTCAAAGGCGCGCATCATCAGCACTTGCTCTGGTTTTGCACCCATAGCAATTAAATTTCGCTGGTTATCCCAATCCATGGCGACAAATATATCCCAATCTTGAATATTACGTTGTGTGATTTGTTGTGCACTGTGATTTTCTAGGCTTAATTCCTTTTCCAAGGCTTTGCTGGCAGACCTAGGGTCTGCACCATTACCCACATGCCAATCACCAGTGCCTGCAGATTCAAAATGAAACATGTCTGCAATACCTTTATCTTGTGCAACCGATTTCACGACAACTTCTGCCAAAGGTGAGCGGCAAATATTGCCCAAACATACAAACAGAACGCGT
>JALSGX010000294.1 GCA_026982535.1 Ghiorsea sp.
ATACACCCGCATCAATGAACCACCCATTTTGCTTGCTTTGGCTACAAAATGCGGTGAAAGCTTTTCAAGCTGCGGTGCAATCGCCTCGATAAACTCAAACGCAGGCTCACGAACACAAGCTTCATATTCTAGCTTATGCTCATTAAACCAATCACGATTGTTGTTCTCAGCCAATCGTCTTAGAAATGAATAGGTGTCTTCGTTAAAGCTCATAAGCACACAATTCTATAGTAACTTAAATATAAAATCACCTCGTCATCCCCGAATTCTTGTATCGGGGATCCACTGTACACTATGGATTCCCGCCTGCGCGGGAATGACGGAAGGAGTGAAATACTATGGCTTCTAGCCAAGCCATGAAGTAAAGAAATTAGGCTTCAGCCAAAACCAGAAACAATTTAGGCTTTTGATATGCTTATAGAAGCAAGGCTGAAAAACACGAAGTTTACTAGGTTAGTAAATGAGTGTTTTTCAAACGCCGCTAATAAAGCATAGCGGATGCCTAAACTATCATACCTGCGCCGACAGTATTGTTAGTGAACGAGTCGATGATGATAAAGGAACCTGTTGCCCGATTATCCGCATACGAATCACAATTAAGCGGCTGCTGCAATTTGAATGTAATCTGCCCGATTTCATTCATGGCTAGGCTATCTGCATCTTGCTCTTCAAGCGTATGAATATCCCGTTTGAAATCGATATTATCCACCAAGGCTTTCACCTGCCGTGTGGTGTGTTTGATGATGTATTTTTTACGCTTTTCAAGCGGCTCATCACCAATCCAGCATACATTGGCAGTGAGTGATTTCTCACCTGTGGTTTCTTCGCCCGTATGCACCAACATATCACCACGCGAAATATCGATATTATCATGGAGTGTGAGGGTGATACTTTGCGGGGCAAAGGCTTCATCCAAGTTGCCATCAAATGTCACAATTTCTTTCACTGTAGAGCTTAAACCTGAAGGCACAACAGTGATGGCATCGCCGACTTTGACTGTGCCTGATGCAATGGTTCCCATAAAGCCACGGTAATCAGGCAAATCTGCTGTTTGCGGGCGATTGACCAACTGCACAGGCATACGGAAAGGCTTCTCGTCCAAATCATCCAATACCGACAAGGATTCAAGCGTTTCAAGCAAGGTGTTGCCCTTATACCAATCCATGTTTTCCCCACGAGCGGTCACCATATCACCAGTCAGTGCGGACATGGGCGTACAAATCAAATCTTTAATGCCTTGTTTGGCACAATATTCATCCATTTCAGCACGAATCGCTTCAAAAGTGGCTTGGTCATAATCCACCAAGTCCATTTTGTTCACCGCCACAATCAAGTGCGGGATACCCAACAAACCCAAAATATGCGTATGTCGTTTGGTTTGCGGCATCACACCATGTCGTGCATCAATCAAAATGATGGCTGCATTGGCAGTGGATGCGCCTGTGACCATATTGCGGGTGTATTGCTCATGACCAGGGCAATCTGCCATGATAAACTTGCGTTTGGGCGTGGCAAAATAACGGTATGCCACATCAATGGTAATGCCCTGCTCTCGTTCTGCTGCAAGACCATCAGTCAGCATCGCCAAATCAATATCTGCCGCTGATGAAACCTTACCGCCTCCCTTTTTCTTGCGTACTGCCAAAAGCTGGTCTTCAAACGCACCTTTGGTATCCACCAGCAAGCGACCAATCAAGGTTGATTTACCATCATCCACACTACCTACTGTCACCAAACGCAACAGCTCAATTTCTTTCACGATGTCAAAGTTTGCTTTACTCATCAAAAGTATCCTTCTTTCTTCTTATCTTCCATAGAATTACTGCCGTGGTCAATGATTCGGGTTTCTCGCTCTGAACGCTTGGCTGCAGCAGCTTCCATCACAATTTCATCTATATTTTTTGCATCCGAACGCACAGCACCCGTACATGGGCTACACCCCAAAGTACGGAAGCGACTCATCACCATCACAGGCTCTTCACCCTCAGCATATTGATCTTGATTTTCTTCATAATATGGAATCAACATCTCACCACGCTCAATCATCGGGCGTTCTTTGGCAAAATATAAAGGCACAATTGGAATATTTTCTTCACGGATATACGACCAAATATCCATCTCAGTCCAGTTGGAAATCGGAAACACACGCACCGACTCACCATCATGAATACGACCATTATAAATATTCCAAAGCTCAGGGCGTTGATTTTTCGGATCCCACTGCCCAAACTCATCACGCATGGAAAACACGCGTTCTTTGGCTCGAGACTTCTCTTCATCACGGCGCGCGCCACCAAATGCAGCGTCATATCCGCCTTCTTCCAAAGCATCAAGCAATGCCTGCGTTTTTAATGCTCCACAACATCGTGCCACACCAAACTCTTTGGGGTTCATGCCTTTGGCAATCGCATCTTCATTGCGGCGCACAATCAAATCCGCACCAATGTCTTCACAAAACTTATCTCGAAAATCATACATTTCCTGAAACTTATACCCTGTATCCACATGCAAGAGAGGAAAAGGCAGAGGAGCTGGATAAAATGCCTTGCGTGCCAAATGCACCAAAACAGATGAATCTTTACCCACCGAATACAACATGACCGGGTTGCGAAACTCCGCCACCACTTCACGAATAATATGAATCGACTCTGCTTCCAACGCTTTAAGTTGGGTTAATTTATGTTTACTCATTTCTACCTCAGTCACTTCTTGATAATCACGCGATGTTTTCCATCACCCACAGCTTCAATCGACAGCACTTGATAGCCTTGCTCTTCACACGATGCGGGCACATTATTCAATGGCTCACCTTCATTCAAAATCACTTCCAGCTCTTGCCCTGCTTCCATTTTCGCCAATCGCAACTTCACTTTCACAAAAGTCATGGGGCATGTTTCATGGGTAATATCTAAAAATTCCATCTTCTAATCCTTTTACTCTATTAAACTATACAAAAATAATATGTGCGTTTTCTGATTCATTAAGGAAGGTGGCAACACCTACAATATCTTCAACCTCTTCAATCAAATCATCACGCTCCAGCTCCAAAATATGCAGTGCCATTTCACAGGCAACCAAGCGAACACCCAAAGCATGTGCTGCCTCAATCAATTCAGGCAAGGTCGCCACATGATGCTTTTTCATCATGCTGGTCATCAAGCTTGGGCTTGCGCCCCCGAAGTTGAGACGCGATAACGGCAGCTTATTACGACCACCCATTAAAAAGTTAAACACTTTAGCCAAAAAACCTTGACCCAAAGCTTTACGACCAAAGTCTTTCTTGAGCACATTCAAGCCCCAAAAGGTGAAGAAAATCGTTACTTTTCGATTGGTTGCCGCAGCCCCTGTTGCCATGACAAATGCTGCCAGCACTTTATCAAAATCACCACTAAAGCACACAATGGTTAAATCTTTCTTTTCTGTTTTTACAGCCGTTTCACTCATTTCAAACTCCTACTTCTTGATTGGGCTAACATGCAACCCACACTCTGCCACCGCATCATCTTGCTCCCACCACCAGCGCCCTGCCCTTGGGTCTTCACCCACAGCAATCGCCCGTGTACACGGCGCACAACCAATGGATGGGTAAAACTGATCATGCAGCGCATTATAAGGTACATCATTGGATTGGATATAGTCCCACACATCTTGCGCTGTCCACATGATAAGCGGATTAAACTTTTTCAAACCAAACACTTTATCATCTTCGATTGCCTGCATATCAGCCCGAGAATCAGCTTGCTCCTGCCTAAGCCCTGTCACCCATGCTTTTGCTCCACTTAAAGCCCGTTTAAGCGGCAAAATCTTGCGAACATGGCAGCACAACTTGCGTTTTTCTATCGAATCATAAAACAAGTTTACACCATCTTGCTTGACCATAGCCTCAACATCACTGGCATCTGGAAAGTATATATCGATACGCAAACGGGTTTTCTTACGCCACTTATCCATCACATCATAGGTCTCTTGTGGCAAACGCCCCGTATCCAAACTGATCACCCGCATATCCAAACCTTGCTGATGCAAAATATCCAAAAGCACCACATCTTCAGCGCCAAAACTGGATGCCAATACGATATCTTGCCCATACGCATCCAAGCCTTGCTTTAACCAAGCTACTGTTTGTTCCAACTTATCCATCACCACTCCAGAGCCTTCACCATGCCAAACCTACCACAGGCCACCAAAACTTCACCACGATAATGAATAAAACCAAGGCAGACATGGATAATATCAACCCATATTTCAGCATCGCCGAGGGACGCACAAAACCACTGGCATAAATCATAGCATTGGGCGGTGTACCCATAGGCAACATAAATGCAAACCCCGCAATGATACCTACCGTTAACGCAATTGTGACAGGGTCAATGCCTGCGGCTACGCCCACAGGTATGGCAATCGGAAGCACAATGGCAACTGCTGCCGCATTACTCACACTTTCTGTAAACAAAAGCGTAATCCATGCAAGTAATGCCAACAATGCCAACCCCAATATATCACCGGGTATCAGCGTATGGGCTAACCATGTTGCAGCCCCCGTGTCGGAAAGCGCTTTGCCAATCGCAATCGCGCCGCCATACATCAGTACCACACCCCATTGCACATGTTTTTCAACTTCAGACCAATCCACCAAGCGAAACACAAACATCAACACCACACTGACCAAGGCAATACTTGCCAAACCATTGGCATGCCCTGCAAGCATCCATGCCACCACCGTGCCCAGCATCAAAATGCCCATCAGCCAACCTTTGATAGGCAAAGCACCCAACTCCAACCGCCGCTGTGTAAACTTATCTTGCACCACCTGCATATCCAGGTGTACATGCGCGGTCATCTTCCTCAGCAACAATGCAGCAACACACAAAACTGAAACAACCAACGGCAATGCGGCTAAGCTCCACTGCATAAATGAAAAACTTTCGCCCGTTAACTCACCCACCAAAGCCAGTGCCAACGGTCCTCGCGCACCACCGAGCAGCGTTGCCACACCGCCAATAATTGCACCCCATGCTAGAGCGAAAAATATAGCTTGGGCATAGGCATGCCCTTTGCGCAAACCCAATGCCCGCACAATTTCCCATGCAATCGGCAAAAACAAGGCTGCTACGGCATGTTCAGGCATCACGAATGCCATCAATGCAGGAAGCAACAGCATCGTCATCAGTAATCGCTGCTCGCTTTGCCCTGCTTTTCTAAGCACAACCAGCGCCAGCCGCTCAGATAAGCCGCTTTGCATCACACCCGCCACCAGCATAAATGCACCCAAGATAAAAAAGACAGCAGGATTACCAAAAAAGGCAAATACATCACTGGCTGCAAATACACCCAAGATGGGCAACAGCGCCAAACCCAATAATGATATAATCGGCAAAGGTAATAGCTGGGTTACCCAAAGCGTTAAGCATAATAAAAAGACCAACAGCGCATGGTAACCTTCAAGGCTTAAGCCTTGTGGTGCTTCAAGCTGAACACCCCATACAAATGTCACCGCAAGCAGCATCAAGGCAACAAAAGGTTTGCTTTCTGCCAACAACAACTGATAAATAGATTGCCTTTGTCTGCCTTCATCTTTGACACGCAAATACCTGCGCAAACCATCCAACCAGCCATCCACTTTTTTACCCAACGATGATGCACTCCACCGTGTTGCCAAGGTCGCCGTTCGGCTACTATCGAGTACACCACTTTCCATGGGTGTCAGCACCCGCCCCATGTCCCGCAAGCGATGCGCTGGAATATGTGAAGCTTCAAGCAGTTCATATTGTTTCAATAAAACGGCTTCAATGTCATCCAAGCTGGGGATAGGCTGATGAGCCAGCGGTGTCCCAGGTAGGGGGCGAAATGGAATCAATAGTGGCACAACCCCCTGCTCAACCAAAGCTTGCATACCTTTTTCTGTGGACGCCACAGGCTCCAAACCTACAATCAAATGGCTGACCACAGTGCCTGGTCGAAACACTGTGCGAGCATGTATCAAGGCTTTCCATATCGCATCTTGACCGCCCTGCTTGGCTTTACCTGGACAGACTTCTTGAAAACGCTTGGCATCAAATACTTCCAAGTTACAAATAAAAATATCTAAACCCGAAGCATAAAGTGCATCAATCACGGATACATCTTTGGGCGCAACAGTTTCCAAGGCAATTTGCCGATGCCCCAAATGCCGACGCAACAATGCAATCACTGGCAGAAGCTTGGATAAACCCACATCATCCGATGGCGAGAATCCGTTGTACAAATAAACCGTATCAATCTCGCGCTCTGCCAAAGCAGCCACCACCACTTCCACCAATTCCAGCGGGTCACGAAGAGGCGGTTCTGCTTCATTAAGCATAGAGTCATACTGACAATAGGCACAAGCAGCTTTATCTTGGGCAAAAAAGCCACAGCCCATAAAGGGCTGTAAAATCAAAAGCTTATCATGAAGTGAGGCAAAGCTTCCCATGCGGTTACCTTTACGGGTGCGTTGTTTGTAAAAGGCTGGTGCTTCAATCAACGCAACTTCTTCGCGTTCACCACCACATTCCAATACAGCTCTGTTTCCTTGCACCGACAATAAAGAAAAGCCACTTTCTTCAGTGTAAGGCTGACCCACAGGTACCGAGCAAAAATGTCCACTCGGCAACCTTAAATCCAATACCGACTCAGCCGCATTGGTTTGCGCAACCCAGCGTGATGCCTCAGGCAACCCATTGGGCAATGCTAGCCCTCGACTCACCAAAGAAAGCTTGGTGCGACCCGGATTAGAGAAGGGATGCAGGTCGTCAGTCATTGAGATTAGACGGATTTCTCAACCACAATTTGCCACTGTGTATCCGATATTTGTTTTTTCTCTATCACCTTGTGACCTTGCTCCTCTAAGGATAGCGGCACATTTTCAATCGGCTCACCATCATCCAAAATCACCAACAATTGTGCGCCAACAGGCATGGTTGCCAGTTTAATTTTGGTTTTCACAAAATTCATGGGGCATGCCACACCCGATAAGTCCAATGTCGTCACCTGCTCAGATGTTGCAACTTGCTTAGTTGCTTCGCTTTTCTCCTTGGGTTGTTCCTTGCTTTCCGGAATAGCAGCAAACCGCTTTTCTGCCAAAGCCACAAATGCAGCTTGCGCTTCTT
The DNA here is from genome assembly GCA_026982535.1 of Ghiorsea sp. Classification (GTDB taxonomy): domain Bacteria; phylum Pseudomonadota; class Zetaproteobacteria; order Mariprofundales; family Mariprofundaceae; genus Ghiorsea. The sequence continues at coordinate 7,128 of JALSGX010000294.1, forward strand.
TGAATTTGGTCACACCCGCCGCAGGGTCAGACAAATCAATACTCATCATTGCACCTTGCACTGCGTTAAAATGTTTCATCAAATCTGCATCTGAACCCGCATTGCTTAGCAACAAACCCAATACTTCCGCGTCATCTTCAGGCGCTTCACCAAAGCTGACCAAAAATGCGCGTGCTGTTGCAAGCAACGAGCGTTTGAGGGCTGCTTGCGCCTCCGCCCAAAACATCG
>JALSGX010000295.1 GCA_026982535.1 Ghiorsea sp.
ATTTCGCGAAAGCTATGGCAGCAGGTGCATCAACATGCATGTTTGGTTCTATGTTTGCAGGCACAGATGAAGCACCAGGCGAAAAGATTTTGTTCCAAGGGCGTACTTATAAGTCATACCGTGGTATGGGTTCGATTGGCGCGATGGAATTGGGCAGTAAAGACCGCTATTTCCAAGGTGATGTGGATGAAGCCATGAAACTTGTACCTGAGGGCATTGAAGGGCGTGTGGGTTATAAAGGTCCAATTGGTGATACCTTGCATCAGTTGGTTGGTGGTTTAAGAGCATCTATGGGTTATATTGGTGCGGCAACCATTGCTGATATGCATAAAAAAGCCAAGTTTGTACGCATTACTGGTGCAGGTTTGCGTGAATCACATGTGCATGATGTGACTATCACCAAAGAAGCGCCGAACTACCGCATGGAGTCTTGATTCTGTGAGCGAACATAAAGAAAAAATTCTGATTTTAGATTTTGGCTCTCAATATACACAATTGATTGCACGCCGCGTGCGTGAGGCCGAAGTGTTTAGTGAAATTCATCCGTGGGATATGGATGAGGCTGCCATCAAAGCATTTAAGCCATCGGGTATTATCCTTTCGGGTGGTCCCAATTCAGTGAATGATGAAGACACGTTTGAAGCACCAGTCTGTGTGTTTGAAATGGGTGTGCCTGTGTTGGGCATTTGTTTTGGGATGCAAACTATGGCTGCGCAATTGGGTGGGAAGGTTGAAGCGGGTGCGACCCGTGAGTTTGGTTATGCTGAAATTGTGACTTCAGGTGATTCAAGTTTACTCAAAGGCATTGAAGATAAGGCTGGCGGTAAACTTGATGTTTGGATGAGCCATGGCGATAAAGTCACAGCTTTGCCTGAAGGTTTTAAAGTTATTTGCAGCAATGATGCCACGCCGATTGCAGGTATGGCAGATGAAAAACGTCATTTTTATGCGCTTCAATTTCATCCTGAAGTGACGCATACCAATCAAGGCACAGCAATTTTATCGCGTTTTGTGCAT
>JALSGX010000296.1 GCA_026982535.1 Ghiorsea sp.
ATGTTTGCGAATGGCATCTGCAATGACTTCGCGCTTTTGGCTAATGGGCAAGTCTTCGGGATAGCTGATGTCGGGCAAGTTATCCACGCGCTCTTGTCGCTTTTGTTTGGCTTGTGCAATAGAAGCTTCGAGCTTCTTCAAACCCTCATCGAATGGCTTATCAAAGGGTTTATTTTGTTTGGCTCTGGTTTGCAGTTTATACAACCGATTGCGCAAGCTGCGTTGCTCAACCAACAAACATTGTTGAATGTCTTTTTTTAACTGTGACCAGCTGGGTGGGTTACTCATAGTTGGCAAGTGTATGTTCACCTATGAAACAAAAAAAGGAGCAGCTTAAAGCTACTCCTTTTCTAAGTATGGTACCCGAGGGCGGATTCGAACCGCCACGCCGTGAGGCAAGGGATTTTGAATCCCCCAAGTCTACCAGTTCCATCACTCGGGCATAAAGCATCACTATATGTCATGCGTTGGTAAGACGGCGCGAAGTGTTGCGAGATGGGCATCAAGTGTCAAGTGGGAAAAGCATGTTCAAGATGCTTGTATAACGATGGATTTAAGATAGCAGTGCTGCTATGGAATCGTTTGAAATGATACTGCGGCAAATGATGTTATACAGCTTTCCGCTACTGCTCACATTAACCACTGTGCCTGTGCTTGAAGCTTATATTTTGAAGCGAAAACCAAGCTTGATGTGGCATGGCGCATGGCTGCCATTTATCGTGAGTATTCTTTTTTCGCGGGCTGTGATTGTGGGTTTACCCAAGCCGCAAGGTTTAGGGTTATATGCTGCGGCAATACGCTTTGCTATTCATGCTGGGCTTTGTTTGATTGGTTTTCTTTTATACACATGGGCATTGCAACATGCACCACCTACAGGTTTGCCACCCTTGCATCATTGGTGGGCAAAGGTGTTGATGTATCTTAATTTATGCTTGATGGGGCTTCACTTTTTGCCGCTACCAAGCATGGTGATGGGTGAACTTGTGTTACGCATTAAACCATTGCGCCCCTTT
>JALSGX010000297.1 GCA_026982535.1 Ghiorsea sp.
ACCTTCCATGCCATGCTTCATCAATAATTCCACTGCTTCATCCGCTGTGTTACTGTTCATCCTTGGGGTCATCGGGGTCTCCTTTTGTTATCAGAATTCAAAACTTCCCTGATGGCTCCTCTTTTGAAAAGAAAAACCTAAATTTACAGAACGAATGTTGCACTATCCTTAAAAATACGAATCAATTGAGGTGGAAATTTTGAATGTAAATTTAAGTGGGACAGCAGTGGGGCGGAGCCCTTTTCATGTTTACAAGGCGGACAACTATCGTGCTACTGATGAGGAAAAATTATGTGTTCCCAACAAATTACAGAAAAGGGGTTGCGTTATCAGAAAACCCCACCATTCCAGCCAAACATGCTTCGCTCAGGTGAAGAAAACTCAATATAAATACGCGATGGTTCGATCCCGAGTTTTGTACTGAAGAAATCGCACAATTGCTGGGATAATTCCTTGGTTTGGCTGCTGTTTAGACCAAGGCTTTTAAGTTCACAAAAGGCAAGCGGTGCAGAAGTACCTGCAAAGCTCATCGTTTGATTATCAGATACTTGAATCATCACATAGCTTTCAGGCTTGCCCAACCGTGATGCAACAAAGCTGGAAACATCAGCTAAAAACCCGTCTTTATCTGCGATGCTGACATTGGTGTTCACTTGAAATACAGGCATCTTTACACTCCTACATGCTGCTTAAATGCAGTAATGCTGTTGGATAACAACATCGTAATCGTCATAGGACCCACACCCCCAGGCACAGGCGTAATCCAACCCGCGCGTTGGGATGCCGCATCGAAGTCCACATCACCTGCCAGTGATCCATCTGCCAAACGATGAATGCCCACATCAATCACAATCGCACCCTCTTTAATCCACTCGCCTTTAATGAGGCCCCGTTTGCCTGCTGCGGCAATGACAATATCAGCGCGTTTAATGTGCGATGGCAGGTTTTGGGTAAAGCGGTGGCATATCGTCACCGTTGCCCCGGCAAGCAACAACTCCAAAGCCATGGGGCGC
>JALSGX010000298.1 GCA_026982535.1 Ghiorsea sp.
GCATAATCTGATTAAACTTACATCCATTGCCTCACTTGAGGGCTTTTATTACGAGCCTCGTATTGATAAAGCCTTATTGCGCCAATATAGCGAAGGTATCATTGCCCTGTCGCCAGGTTGGGATGGCGAAGTAGAGCAAGCATTGCGCCACGGTGATACGGAAGCAGCCAAAGCCTTGGTTTTGGAATACAAAGAGATTTTTGAGGAAAACAGCTTCTTTTTAGCGCTGCAACGCTTGCATTACCATGACCAAGAAACACTGAATCAAGCAGTTATCAGCTTGGCACACGAGACAGATGTGCCCTTGGTTGCCAGCAATAATGTCCACTTTTTGAGCGAAGGTGATAAACAGGCATATCGAGTGTTATCCGCGCTTCGCAACAACGACACTCTGGATACGGATGATTTGAACGGGTTGATTGATGAACGCTGGCTTAAATCGTCGCAGGATATGAATCGCTTGTTTGAAGATGTGCCTGAAGCCTTGGAAAATACCATCGCTATTGCCCAGTCCTGCAATGTGGAGCTTGAGTTTTACAACTGGCAAATGCCTGATTTCCAAACACCCGATGGCTCAGATTTGAATGAGTACTTGCGCACGCTATCCAGGCAAGGTTTGGATAAACGCTGGGCAGCCATTGCGCAGGGCACCCCTGATGCCGATAGAGCAGCCTATGAGGCGCGGCTTGAGTTTGAATTGGATATTATTATTCAAATGGGGTTCCCTGGTTACTTCCTCATCGTATCCGACTTTATTCGTTATGCGAAATCACAAGGTATTCCCGTAGGACCAGGGCGTGGCTCTGGGGCAGGCTCTTTGGTGGCGTATGTGCTTGAAATTACAGACCTTGACCCCATCAGATACGGGCTTCTTTTTGAACGATTCTTGAATCCTGAGCGGGTTTCCATGCCCGACTTTGATATTGATTTTTGTCGGGATAGGCGGGGCAAAGTGATTGATTATGTCACGCAGAAATATGGTGCGGATAAGGTAGCACAAATCATTA